>CALJVJ010000221.1 GCA_937974625.1 uncultured Saprospiraceae bacterium | reverse complement strand
TTTCTAAAACTACCCGTTTCGGAAGGTCCTCCAGCAGCGATTAAAGCATTAAAAGCAGTATTAGTTGCAACCATGTCATAAGATCCTGGTCGTTCTACTTCCCCTAAAATATTAACAGTAATAATTCTAGGCTGAGAAATTGTCAATGCTAACTGTTCTGCTCTAAACTTATAGTAACGTTGGAATCGAGATTGAATTAGTTTTTTAGCTTTTCCCCAAGAAACCCCTTTTAAGAAAATTCTTGGCATATCTGTAGGCTGAATATAACCTTGAGTACCAATCTTAAATTTAGCATCGTACTGAGAAGCACCAAAGATAGATAAGGTTATTTCATCTCCTTGTCCCAAAATATAAGATTCAGGTATTTTGGCAATAGAGGAAGCGTCAAATATTCTAGAACTATCAGATTTAAAGATTTGATGCCCATATATTTTAGAAAGGCGTTCTATATCCTCCTCATCAAGCGTATTAAATACAACAACATCTGTTTGTATCTCATCTGCCTTTTCCTCTTCTCCTTCATTAACTTGTGCAATAGCAGTAAGTGGAGTTAGAAAAAGTAAAAATAAAAAAAGAAAATTCTTTCTCATATTTAAGCGTAAATTCAGAACCTGTTTGATAGACTATCGATTTTTCTATAGAAGTGATATAAGATGAATCCTATTAAAACGCCAAAAAATGGGCGAATAACATGGAATTTGATATCTGGCTCATCTGTAGTCCAAAAGTGAGGCTGAATATTTCGAACTAATAATAAAGGGGCTTGCACTTGCACATCATTATCAGGAAACACCCGAAAAATCCCAATACTATAGAAAACAATTAGAAGGAAGCTACAAAAAGAAGTAGTAAAAAGTACTGGAGATTGAAACCAATTACGTATTTCAAGTTTATTTTGGAAACCATTGGAAAATAATAATATTAATCCAAGTGCTGCTCCTAATAAATTAATAATCAGATCATTAAAATCGTAATAATCTGTACTAAAAGGAGTTAATACCCAATATTGATAGGCTTCATCTAATGCTCCTAAAAAAATAGCAAAAAATAAAGTCGTTCCAAAATTTGAAAATAGCGGAAATAGTAGAAGTGCTAGAAAGCCATATTGAACTAGATGAATAATTTCTATATTTACAACCATCAAAAAATTGAAAGCTAAGAATATAAAAATAAAAGTAGTTAACAAATATACAAAAACGGTTTTGCGCCGCATCGCATATTTTTTAAGTCCTATTCCATTTAGTATAAAATAAACAACGACTCCTAAAATTCCTAAGGTAAGAACTAATTGATTGTATCTTGCTCTCCCAAGTGGCTCATCTAAAGTGCTAGCTAAAAATTGCCCTACTTCTTCATGCGGTAAAACAACTAAGAGGTAATAAAAAATTACGATGCATATATTCCAAAAGCGGTTTCTGCTAAACCAATGAACTATTTTAAGCAAAACTACTTTTTTGAATCAGAAAACCTCGTTACTTCTCAGTTTTATGCTTACCTACCAAAAAATTATAAGTAGATATGAGTACGGCTCCGCCAACGAAAAGTCGGAAATTAAACTAAGTTAAGGTATGAAAATAAAGCCCTTTTATGTTTAACTGGTATGACTTTTAGTCAGAAAGCATGAACAAATAACTTTACGTTTAGTAATATGAAAAGGTTTTCATTTTTTTCTTTTAATTACTACTTTTTATAATATTTCGTCAATCGTAATCTTATCAGATTCATATTGTAAAAAAACTAATTCAACTAGATGATCTAAAAACAAAAAAGCCCCCCTCCAATGTGCAGCGGAGAGAGGCCATCCCAAAAACCGATTTAAGCATAATTCTTATTGGACGATAGCATAATCATACTATAAATCCTTATTTTTTTAAGAAAGGGATGGTGGATGTGCGTATTTAATTCCGTATTAACATTGCCATCCACCTAATCCACTTTTCTTTTAATTCTTTAGTTTTATCATTTGGTTTAAAGGTGCTGCTTTTCAGTAAAAGGAAATTTTTCAAAGAAAAAGTACCCTCGGAGCTTTTAGCCCCGAGGGATTATGGGATTATTCGATAATGATCATTTTTTTGTTAGCTAAATAACTTCCTGTTTCTAACTGATAATGTAATACGCCAGTAGCACCAAGAGTCTGTGCGTCAAGGATAATTTGATGGTAACCTTTATCAAAATTACGTCTGACAGTTTTCAAGATTTTCCCTTGAATATCCATTACTTTTATCGTCGCAATACCTGCTTCTGGTAGCGTAAATCCAATCACTGTTTCCTCATTAAAAGGATTTGGTGCATTTTGGTCTAACTGAAATATTAAGGATTCATCAATAGGCTGAAAATCAAGGCCAATTTGTAGTAATTCGCCTGAATCATTGTAAGCTTCTGCAACAGTAAAATCAGAACTAATCTGAAGGACATTATGTAAATATCCAGTAACTGTAGACTTCATTTTCAAAGTAAATAATACAGCTTCTCCATTCGCTTCTCCATTCCAAGAAGTGGTCAGTTTATTGTTAACAGATAAGTTAGTATTAAAATGTTCAGCTTTAACCTGTCCTTCTTCTATCGCCAATAATTCTAAACCTGCAAAATCTAAGGTAAACTGATAACCTTCCAAGTCTGCGATAGTGGCAGCCTTGACTGGAATATCTACCATTTCTCCTGCGCGAATCAATTGATCTGCGATTTGAAAATTAAAAACAGCCCTGTTATCTCTAGCTTCCGCACCTAATAAGCTATTTGTGGTAGCATTGCCATTGATGTCTCCTATTTTCACTCCAACAAAATCAGTTTTCATTCTATTATCGGTCAAATTCTCCACCGTTATTACCTCGTTGAATGATTCAGACAAAGGAGCATTAGAGGTAAAGCGATATGCTTTATCCACAAATCTCCAACTCTGATTATTAGGAAATTCAGTATGGACATTCAAGATTAATTGACGCAATTGTACCATGTCAAAAGCAGTAATCGTACCTGATTTATTAATATCTGCGGCAATATATTTATAGGGAGAATCGAAAGTATTAAGGCCTAAAATATGTTTACTAATCAAGACTAAATCAAAGGTAGAAACACCATTCAGTGGTTCATCATTTTTCTCTGGCGCAATAGTGTAGTTACCATATTTTGGCAACATGAATTGATAATGTCCATCTGCTGGGGTCATCATTTCTTGGACACCATTGACGGTTACCATAACATCTTCAATACTTTCTTCATCAATACTCATAATGTCACCTGCTATCATATTTTCGATATCAGTTCCGCTTCCATCACATGCCCTCATGTTGTCTTGAATCAAGACAAAAGTAGAAGCAAAATCGAAATTATCTGATTCATCAATCACATAAATTTGTACAACCTGAGTCCCTAAATAATTACAATTAAAAGTAATAGCTGTAGGTAAAGAATCTAATACACCTTGAACCGTTTTAGGTGGATTGAATCCTAAGGAAATATGCCACATTCTAAATATCAAATCATCTTGAAGTGTGCAATTATCATAACTACCTTGATTAAAATCATTGGCCCAAATTTCAATACTAGCTGATGGTTGTGCTAACTCAATTGCAATACCATTTAATAAGTATGGCGTAGGACTTTTGCATTCTTTGAAGGTATACTCATTTCTTGCTAAGGTCGAATTACCACAATTATCTGTAAAAACAAATTCAATAGTGTAAGTACCCGGTGTAACAAAAGCAGATACTTCGGCAGTGTTACTAGGTTCATACACCGTAGAATATTGAATTAACGATGCTTCTTGGGCAATAACCTCTGCCTCCGTTCCTCGATACAAGTTGTAAGTATAACCAAGCGTACCTCCCACTTCTGTTACGCAATCAGATGCAAAAGCAGAGAATGTTTTGAGTTCGCCACAAGAAGTAGAATCACCAACAGATACTAAGAGTCCATCATGAGCACCAATAATACACGCATCTTCATCCTCCATATCTGGTACAATTACAATAGGGCCTTCATTATCATCCACCTTAATTACCTGAGTAAAGGTGATATAGCTAAAGTTTGGTATATCTTCCTCTGTCAACATACCGCTTGCTGGCATGTTATCTGCATTAAAAGTATGAGAAGGAGCATCTCCTGGATTATAATTACACCAGTTGATAATATGGTAAGTTTTAATCACTTTAAAACAAGCATCCGCAACTACATCAAACATTTTTGAGTCAACACTAACTGCCAATTTATCACAATGCCCTCCTTTAACGCGCACACTATCAGTAGCTCCAGGCGACATAGGACAGACTAAGTTTTCATCCTGCGGGAAAGTAATTTCCCAATCTTCTACATAATCAATAGCAATAGTTTGAGTACAGGTGTCCACTGAGTGTAATCCCCAAAGGTCATAAGCAATCCATCTTCTTTGATAAACATCCTGGCCACAAGTACCAATGGATAATACAGTCGGAGCAAATTCCAGTGTACGTGCATCAGGACAATTATCTAAAGGAGCTGGTAAGGGGCCACCAATCGCAGCTAATTCCTCCGAAGTAGGATTATTTCTATCTAAAATAGCAGCAACTTTCGAGTCATCACAGTTGACCCGTACGGTTGACGTATTTCCAACATTGCCACCATTAGCATAACTAGTCCCCAATGGAAAAGGAGTACAAACGGGGCGAATTTTATCTTCTGGCAGCACGTTTAACCAACAGGTATTGGTATTGCCATGAACATCCGTAACTCTAAAAAATACTTGAATCGTATTTTTAATATCATCACAACTAAATTCTACTGTTGGACCAAAATTGACGCCATCTCTACTTATTTCTCGTTTAGCAATTCCACAAGCATCATAACTACCTGCATCGACATCTTCTGTATCAATAATAGAAACATTACTACCTACCGAAATATTTAATTGATCGGTACAAACTGCAGTTGGTCTAGTCACATCTTTAATAATCACCAACTGCATCAATGTATCATTGATTAACTGTTCATGACATTGGTCTTCTGCTATCCAACGAACATGAAAAGAATCAACATCTAAATGGGTATATGCATCCATCGGCACAGGCCAAGGTTGTCCATTTTCGATTCTAAAAACGCCATCCATGCGAACGGTCGGAGTTGAACAATTATCAGTAGCTGCTGGTGGCGTTAAAGTAGTAATATCATAAGTACACTCAAAAGCACCAACCGATAGCATTCGCATAGCACCTGCTGATTCAGCAAAAGTAGGTGCATGCATATCTGTATATTTAATTAATTGGGTATCAATTGATACTGGCCCAATTTCAGGTGAACACCAATCAACTATAGACCAATATCTATAAACTTTTCTACCACAATCAGTAGTAGGGACCTCCAAATCTTTACTCGTCAAAATATAACCACAGATATACTCTTCTGTACTCAGTGCAATAGTATCTCTAACTATAAATTCTCCGTTTTTTATAGCACCAATTTTTAATCCTGGCATACCAGCCATATCCACAGTTTCTGTACAGTCTAACCTTTGGTCTATAGTACTTACAATGTGTTCCTGCTCATTTGGTCGAATAACGGTAACCATCCTTGTAGCACTGCCAACATTTCCACAATCATCAACTGCAGTAAAAGTAACAATAGCCTTCGTTGTATCTTTACTACCTTTGCTACTATAACAAGGGTCTGTTTCATCCATAACAACACTAATCGTAACAGGTATATTTTTATCACAATTATCAATCGCTCGAGGGCTTAACAATTCAAATAGTCCTGTAGTATCACAAGCCACCAAAGTATCAATATTAGAAGCAACCGTAATATAGGGTTGAGACTGATCCAAAAAAGAAACATTTGTTTGACAAGCAGCACTTTGTACACCACTATGGCAAACATTTGCTGTTCCGCCCAATTGATAATAAATACGCTCAATCATTACAGTTGCCTGTGAATTACAGATATCCATACCAGCTGCTTCCAAATCATCCACTGTAATACTTGGGTAGACGACTGCCTTATGATTATCATAATTTTGGGTCGTTTTAACCACTTGATTCTTACCACTACCAATCATAATAGTAATGTTGTAATACAGGAGACCTGCTATCGTATCAACAGGGCTTTCTAAAACATCATCTGGTGCAATCTGCAAAAAACAAGCAGAACCAAAAGGTATTGTAACATTATCATTACAAACCAATGTTGGAGCCTGAACTGAAAAAGGAACTATTAATTGTTTTTTAACATCAGAAAGAAGCATATACTCCGCTGAATAAGAACCAATAGCAAAACGCTCTGTAATAGCATTTTGCGTACCAGCATGAGTCAATATCGTATCAATACATGTATTGCCTAATTGGGTTCGAACAATCAACCGAACAGAATCAGACGCTGTAGGCAAAGTAGTCCCACAAGCTTTAATTTCTGGCGCAGGTAAAGTAATGTCTCCGTATGGTGAACTACCCGCCGCAAGTATTTGACTTTGGATAGTCAAATTTTCAAAACTAATGTCTCTAGTCGCACAATCTACCCATGCTTCCCAACCTTTACCTTGACTATTATCGCCATCTGTTTTAAAAAGGAAGGTTAAACATCCAGAAGTATTTACTCTTGGGTCACAATTTGCATTTACCCAACCACCAAATCCTCTAGAAACACCTACTCCAGTACCTGTTCCAATGACAGGTGCACCTCCCATACTGAAAGCTGATTTATTACCATCATAAACAAATAAAGTATCTCCCATTTCCAAATCAAATTCCGTAATAGAAACTTGTATATAGCTATGGTCACCTACTGGGCAAATCTCTACGGTATCTCTTCTCATTCGGTTATCCGTATAATTTCCATCATTTAAATTATCGTCTGTAAATATCGTTGTCCCTGTCGATGGGTCGCCAGTACAAGTCGTCAAAGTACCAGTACTACTTGTATTCCCATCTGCGGAATAACTAGCAGTAATTTGTGCATTAGCACAAGTGAATCCTAGGTAACCCCAGGTAAAAATAAACAACAAAGCTACGCGCCTCATGGGCTGCCACCTTCGATGTTGAAATAGCGTAAACATCGCTCTTTTCATAGGATTGATTAATTTTGGTTACTCTGTTCAATAGCAATAACGGCCTCCCATTTTAAATTGAAATCAATTTAAAAAAGGTAATTATTCTTTACTGAACGTTTAAAAATTAAGGTTTAGAAAACTGGTTTTCAATGAGATAGCTCTATATTCAATCGCTATTCCATCAAGTTGTAAAATGTCACTTTAACTACTGGTAAAAAGAATATCACTGGCGAGACTTAAGGCCTCTTTATAAGTGATTGTTTTGAGAAAAAATTATATGTAAGTCCGTATTATTAAATAAAGATTCCGCTTTTATTATTTAAATTTTTATCCTTTTGGAAAGAAGAGGAGTAGGCTCTTTCACCCACTCTCTCTTAACCAAAAGAAACTAATCTCAGCTCTTTGAATGACTACTTTCAGCCATCCGTTTTCTTCTTTGGTTCTTTGAATATTCCTTCTTTTGGAAAGAAGAGGAGTAGGCTCTTTCACCCACTCTCTCTTAACCAAAAGAAACTAATCTCAGCTCTTTGAATGACTGCTTTCAGCCATCCGTTTTCTTCTTTGGTTCTTTGAGTCCTCGCTTAGATATCCTAAAAATTCTATATTTTCGAAATTATGAGCATACCACTATACCCCGTACACATATGTGTACCTGACGCGCTAGTGACAACTTTGAGGTATTAAATATTTTAATGTTTGATATTTTATTTATATCTTTACAGAATAAAATACCGCTAATACATCACCACTAACTAAAGCGTGTTCAGCACCAAAAAATCGGTGCATTCTCGTTTTGGACACAGAAAACTACCTTCAGCAGTACTGTACCTATTTTAAGTTTTAAGTTTTAGCCCCGAAACATCCATAAAAATGGATTGTTATATGCGGCTGGTGATTGTTTTTTAAAAAACATCCAAGGAGAGAAGATAGATAGTTGTTCTATATAAAGGAGAGCTACTACCTATCCTACTCCCGTAGGGTAGTTTATTCTACAGCTTTTATGACTCTGATTCTTCACCAAAGGACCAGAGTCTTTTTTTGCATACATTCATCACAATATGAAGCATACAAAGGTATACTATTGCAATTATTTCAATAGTGGAATTCTGTCAAGGTTCAGTTAGCTCAAAAGCTAGAATAAATAAGCCCTTTTCAGAAAATCATTTGAATAATTCGCAATAAAATTTTCTAATAATTTAATTAATTATTAGAAAGTAATAACTAATTACAAAGTTGAGATTTTGTTTGAATGTCAAACTGAGATTGGTATAGTTAATACACGAAACGTGTAAAACTAGCTGAGATTTAAGGTAAGATTAGTTTCTATTATTAAATAGAAAAATGAGATTTAATAAAAGCCAGGAACGGCCTTTACATATACTTTTTTAATCGGTAGGGAAATTTGGAAAATTTATACTTAATTTAAGATAAAATTAAACTGTTATTAAGCAATTTATCTTCAATCTTGATGTATTATTTTAAATACAATACAAATATATGAAAATGTATAATATGAAGATATACCCTAAATCTGGTATATTTTATTTTTTTCAAATCTTTAGAGGAAATGCTTGATTAGCGTTCCGACCATTTTTACTCCATTAAAGAAGTTTTGACCTTTTTCTCTAGATTCTTTAGTATAAGTTACCTTGATAGGTACCTCAGCAAAAGAGGCTTTATGCAGCTTAATCATATTAATGATTTCTGTACAAAACTCATATCCGTTCAAATTTATTTTTGCTCTTTCAACAAATCTAGTATGCATAGCTTTAAAACCAGATTGGCTATCAGTAACAAACAAACCTGTAAGTAGCCCAGTAAATAGATTTCCTACTTTATTGAACACGATTCGAATAAAAGGCACTTCATTCTCTTTATTCAAAAACCGACTACCAATAACAACATCCAGCTGCTTACTACGCATTGTGTGAACCAAGGATTTAATATCCGAGGGACAATGCTGATCATCACCATCAATTGTAACCACAATTCCAGCCTTTTGTCGTACCGCATAATCCATTCCCGTCTGAGTAGCCGCACCAGCACCTAAACAAACATAATGAGTAAGTACAGTTGCACCTAAAGCAGTAGCTACTTCTTTGGTGTTATCAGTACTACCGTCATTGACTACCACAATATTATGGAAACCTTCGTGCAAAACCTTGGAAATAACTTTTCCAATTCTTTTGCCTTCGTCTTTGGCAGGAATAATTATGTAAACGTCGTCCGTATTCATGGGGAATTGTAAGGTAAACAATACTTATCGTAATGCGATTTTTATACCAGAAAATTATAATCTGATAAATTGGTACTAAAAATTTTAAAAGAAGTTGCTATTGAATAGATAATTCAATATTGATATACATAAAATCGGTAGGAAGGTAACTTATAACAAAGATACAGCTTTTCTTATTGAATATCTATTATTTCCATCATTTGAAATAGTTAAAATACTTTATTTTCTCAAAATTGACTTTTATGAAATAGGTAAGTAAGTGCTAAATATGCAACTAACGTTAAGATGTATTCATTATATTTACTAAAGGACTATTCTAATACAAGTATCTATCTAATTTTATAGGCAACAAAAGTACCTTTACTAACTAATTGTTTGCCAGCAACACCATACACTCGTTGTCCATTGCTATTAATAACCACTCTATCTGTCCCAATAATTTGTAAAGCAGAATTATTTTTAAGAAACTCTTCAAATCTTCTTGATTTTTTTATCAAAGTTCCGTCGGGAGTACGGTCCATAGTGGGCACTTGAAAATCTACAATTAAATACCGGTAACCTTGGTCTTTTAGCACTTGTACAAGATTTAATTTATCAGGCACTAAATTGTAAGTATTATCAAAGAAGGCAAGTTGATTATCTGCCAATACACGTTCATTATTTCGACTAATAAAATATTGAAAATAAGTTCCTACTCTATAGACCAATGCAGTAGGTTGGCTATTAATCTCGGTCAAAACATCATTATAAGCAGGAAATAAGAAGTCTATCAAACCTGCTTTATTCGTCTGCCCTAAACCATAGGTTAATGAAGCGATATGTACTGCTCCCTTACTAAATTCCGCTTGTGTCCCTCCCAATGCTTTCTGCTCGTCGCTCAAAGGTGTCGGATAGTTTCCGAATCTATACGTTAATGCACAAATCATCCAAATAGAACCAAACAGAAAAAAAGCATACTTAAAAAAGTTAGTCTTTTTTCCATTTTTCAATGCATCAATTCCTATGAATATTAACCCTAGCGGCAGCATTAAAAGTCCATACCAAATAACTCCAGCCCCCAAAATCAACCACAAAAAAGAGTACATCAAGAAAAAATAAGCCAATATTTGGGCAAGTGTAGAAGCATCTTTCAGTCTATTTCGAAGAAGGAAAAAAACTAGCCCAAAAAGAAGGAAAAAAATGGGATAAGTAATCGCATCACCTTCACCAGAAATAGCATCAATAATATTATGATGAATAGGCAAGTAAATATTATTCGCCAATTGTGTCAACTGTAATTTAATATGAGAGATAGGTGAAGATAAAAACGGGGTTGCTCCTAATTCTCTTGATAATGCAATTCCAACTTCTTCCACTTTGAGCACCTTATTAGACCGATACCCTGAAGGCAAGCTAATAATCATGAAAAGTAACATTAAAACAATTGTCAACAGTTTTAATCCTTTATGCTTTATGCCAAATAATATTAAAATTGGCATAAATAATAAGAATAAGTAACTAATGTCCAAAAAAGGACCACCAACATTAGTGTTCATTGAGACATCATAAGGCAGCGAGAAATACTTAGGTAATAGTTCTTCATAGCCCATATATCGGTGCAACTCTTCCCTAGTAGCAGAATAGACTTCGACCTTTTTGTCTTGGGAGATCACTGAATCTTCAGCAGATTCAGTGGAACCATCTTGTTGTGCCATCACGGAGATAAGTGATAGTAGTGATACTAAGATAGAAAAAGAAAAGCGAAGGATAAATTTATTATTCATTTGCAAAATCATATTCTTTTGAATATTGAAGTTGTTTAAAATTAGCCAATACACTAGTGAGTATACTAACTAGTTTTAAATTTATTATTTCGTTCTTTGACAATTTCCGTAGTCGATTTAATTTCAAGATTTTTTCTGACTGAAAGGATGAGTAAACATCGTTTGTAAACCGCAGAGCGGGTAAATGGCTCAAAAAAAATTGGAACCTGCCAGCTACCAAGCTGGTTGAGGCGACTCTATCATGGGATTTGTCAAAAAAACATTATTTTAAAGATTAGTCTCTAATTATTTTTCCTATCGGGAAAAAGTTCAGGAATACCAATTGGTTTACCTTCTATGAGTGTTTTAATACTTAATTCTCCTGTTTCTTGGAAGTTTTTAATAGGCCAAGGCGCATATACAATACCTACTAAAAAAAGGTAGATAGCACTAATTTTGATTAGACTAATTAGTTGGTCTTTCTGCTTAACCCCAACATACCCTAATGCAGCTAAACCTATCAAGCCCATTATCCATTTTAAAGAATCCGTTCCAAAATGATAAGCTCGTAAAGAAGTATCCAAGTCTCCCACGAGAATAACAAAAATGGTTAAAGCAAAATTGGCAAAGAATCCTATGACACCCCCTTTCTGGTATGAAAAAACGGTAAGTACAGCTAAGATAAAAATTAACCCTGTCAGTTTTATACCTAATGCCATTCCAGACAAGAGACCTAAGATGACAGCTAATTGCTCGGACTCAGATAATACAGTTGACAATAATCCTTTAGTCTGTACTACTTCTAATTTATTGGTTTCAGTTTTTATAGTATTCATTCCATCATCTTTCGATGAAAGCCATCTAATTAGAACTAAAAAAGCCGTCAATAAAATAAATAATAATCCTAAGTCTGTTTTTATATCTCTAAAAGATTGGTAATTAATAATAGGCAAGCTGTAGAAAATTGCAACTATGGTTAACGAAAAATTTGTATCCAACCACTTTCTAGCTATTTCATAAATAGCAAACAAGCTCAAAATTCCGCCACCAACAGATAAGGCAATCATGATTTCAAATTGGTCAAAAACCACCTTACCAAGTGCTATAAAAATAGACCAATAGTAAGGAGAGTATCCCTCAATCAAACCTTCATTTTGGCTAATTAAATTAGGTAAATTAAGGTAGATTGCCAATGCATCGAAACCAAAAGGAACGGGTCTAACATTAGACATAAAAATCAAGCTAATAAAAATTAGCGTCAAGAAAAAACTAGTAAAACCAATCCAATTAAGGTTTTCTTGTTTATTTAATGGTTTTAAAAAGGTTAGTTGCAAAAAAGCTAGGGTAGATTTCCATCCAACTCCTAAGATTATTAGTAGTAATGGTAAGACAAAAAGGGCTTTAAATACGCCAAAAAAAGCCAATATTGTTATCAAAAAAGATAAAAAAGTTATACCAACACCTAACTTAATAATTCGAGCTTCTCTCGGTTGAAATTCAACATTAAATAAGGCATTCACCACCAAATTCCCTATCACATAACAAGCCATAAAAATAGCGTAGGTTGCTAATAAAATATAAGAAATTTTACCCAAAAACGTAAGGCCCACAAAGATGCTCAGCAACTCATTACTGACCTTATAATAATGGGTCCAAAGAATTATAGTGGTAATCAACATCAATAGCAAATAAACACCTATACCACTAAAAGCATATTGAGCAAAGCGGAGGTGCTTCCATTTATTTAAACCAAAAAAAATTCCACCACCAGATATACCTAAAAGTAGTAAGGTATCATAATATTGAAAATGTGTGAGTCCTATCGTATAATCAGGGTGATAATACCAATAATCAATAAAGATAAAAAGAGCCCATAAGGCACAAAATCCAATCGTCAAAACCTTATCTAATCGGGAAGTCATCAGTTGCTGTATTTTGAAACAATTACGTATTGATAAAAAATAAAGTATATTAGAATTTATTTTAAAATCAATACTAGGAAAAATACTGCTGCACTCGAAGTTGGAGACAGTACTTTTCACATTGGAATTGGAATAAAGTATATTAATTAATTCAAATTAAGGGACCTTAGAAATGTTATTTCAAAACAAAGATATAACACATTCAACAAATCAATTTATCCTATAGGTTCAAATTCATAAAAACTATAAAATTAAAATCAATTTTCTTCTTTTCAGTTCAAACGAAAACTCTGGTTAAAAGGTTAGGCTTTCAAATAATAATTTCCAGTGTAGCACTAAACCTTTTTAATCCCTAAAATAAGCATCAAAATAAGGAAATCAAGCGTATATCTACTAAGTTACCTTAAATAGTGAGACACTATCAATTATAAAAACAATAGTAGCGATAAAAAAACAAATCTAACGTTTTTAAAATTTACTTAAAAGTAGTTTCTTCGGGGATAACAAATTAAATTATATGCAGTTAGAAATATATCAGTGGCTAGGACCCATATTATCCATATTCTATATTCTCCGTACTTTCAGACAGTATACCTTAGGTAAGTCTAGTCCAAGAAATACTGTAATATGGATTATTTTCTGGTTTGGGGTTGCACTTTTATGTATCATGCCAAATAAGATTGCAGATTCTTTAGCAGAAGGGCTAGGTTTTCGAGACAGACCCAATGCCATTATTTTTGTGGCTTTAGGCTTACTTTTCTTAATGGTCTTTTATCTTTCCGCAGCCCTTAATCGTGTAGAGAATCAATTAACTGACTTAGTAAGAAAAATAGCCCTTACGGAAGCTCGTCAAGCAGAATTAGATGCAATAGAAAAGGAAAATAAATTAGCTCCTACTATTACGACCACAGCGATAGGGATTGTTAGTGAACCAGCAGTAAATACAAAAAATATGCTGGAAGATATCGAAGAATTAGAAAATATTGTCGACAAGCTAATTCCAAATACAACTGAAGAACGAAATGATAATATTCCTAATGCTGGAAAAATGCCTAAGTCAAAGTCTAAAAAATGAAAATAGCCTTTG
This sequence comes from uncultured Saprospiraceae bacterium, assembly GCA_937974625.1. Lineage (GTDB taxonomy): Bacteria > Bacteroidota > Bacteroidia > Chitinophagales > Saprospiraceae > JAFMDF01. The sequence continues at coordinate 6,809 of CALJVJ010000221.1, read as the reverse complement.
TGTTAGAGAATTATTTTCCAAATATTGGAGGAGTAGAAAGTTTATTTAAAAGTTTAGTTGAGTCACTAGCCATGCAGGGGCATGAAATTACGATTATTACCTCTAGGATTACTCCAACATCTCCCTTAAAAGAAAAAAAAGGCAACATTACTATCCGTAGAATGCCTTTTAATAATCGTTATTTATTTACCATTTTAGGTTTTTTTTATGCACTTCCTTATGTACGTCAATGTGATTTAGTGCATACCACATCTTATAATGCTGCAATTCCCGCTTTCTTTACCGCTAAACTTTTTGGAAAAAAGGTTATTATCACTTTTCATGAGGTCTGGGCTGATTTATGGAATCAACTACCCTACATGGGAAAGGTGAGTAAAATAGTTCATAATTTATTTGAACAATTTTTATTAAAATTGCCATTTAATCATTTTGTAGGAGTTTCTAAGAGCACTTCTACAAATTTGGTAAAAGCAGGTATTAAAAAAGAAAGGATTTCAACCATTTATAATGGAATTGACTACACAGAATTTCAAGGTGCAACCCTACCAGCCATTCAAAAACATAATAAATTTACTTATACCTATTTTGGGCGATTAGGGATTTCCAAAGGATTAGATTTGTTAATGGAAGCTATTCCTATTATTCAATCAAAGTTTCCTGATAGTCAAGTAAAGTTAATTGTGCCTAAAGTTCCCAATAGTTTTCTAAAAAAAATAGAAGACTTCATACAACAACAACAGTTGACAAATTATGTCATTCTAAAACATCACTTATCTTTTGAAGCATTAAAAAAAGAAATTAAGGCAAGTCATTGTGTGGTCATACCTTCTTACAGTGAAGGGTTTTGTTTTGCTGCGGTAGAAACCATAGCTTTGGGTACTCCATTAATATCTTCTGACCAAACAGCCTTAAAAGAGGTAGTAAGCGGACAATTTATAAAAATGGATAAATTTTCGGTGGATAGCTTAGTAGTAGCAATGAAAAAAGCAAAGCAAGGAGAATGGGAAAAGACTCCTATTAAGAAATTCGAGTTAAAGGAGACCATTAAACAATATATTCAATTATACCAACGAGTCCTAAAATAATTCATTCCAAACCACTATGAAAGTAGCCATCATAGGAGATGCATTAGATTATCAATATGCAGGTATTTACTATTATACCAAAGAACTAATCAATGCCTTGGCGCGCATAGATAAAAAGAATGAATATTGGATAGTACGAGAAAAGTCAGTTGGTGATATTAGTAAAAATGTTAAAGAATTAATTATTCCATCAAAGAGAATCCCTGGTGGAGGTGCTTATAGGCTTTTTGTGACCATTCCAAAAATTCTAGCGCAAAAAGGAGTAGATATAGTAGTAGAACCTCGTCATTTTGGGCCTTTCAATTTGCCTAAAGCGATTAAAAGAGTTACGGTTATTCATGACCTCTCCCCTATTCATTATCCTGAATGGCATCAATTTACTAGTAGCAAATTACAACAATTATTCTTGCCTTCAATTTTAAAAAGAGCCGACCATATAATTACAAATTCAAAATTTACCGCACAAGATGTCATCGGTTATTTTCCATTCACAAAAAATAAAACGACTGGTATTTTATTAGGAAAAGAAGATTTCTTTAAACCCAATCCAAATCAAGCCATCTTAGCAAAACTAGGATTAAAAGCACCCTATTTATTACATACAGGCACAATAGAGCCAAGAAAAAACTTATCGCTTTTAGTAAAAGCTTTCGAGCAAATCAAGAAAGAAAAATCAACAGAATTGCAATTGGTTTTAGTTGGAAAATTAGGTTGGAAAAGTGAGTCCTTACAAAAACAAATAAATGCTTCTCCTTACAAAAAGGATATTAAATTATTGGGGTATGTAGAAAGGTCTGCGTTACCAACAATTTATACTGGAGCTAGTGCATTTGTCTACCCGTCTCATTTTGAAGGATTTGGTTTACCAGTTTTAGAGGCGATGTCTTGTGGTACTCCAGTTATTGTCTCCAATGTATCTAGCCTACCAGAAATTATTGGAACATCAGGCCTAGCTTTCCCTCCTAATAATCAAGAACAACTAGTAAAAAAGATTTATCAGGTTATAGATAATGATTTGTTAAGACAGACCTTATCCACACAATCACTCGAACAAGCCAAAAAATTTAGTTGGGATAAAACAGCACAAGAAACATTGAGAGTTTTTGAGCAATTAATCGAATAATCTTCTCCTACCATAGCTATTACTTTATTAACTACGATTTCAGGTCCCACTATAAATTCTTCTGTAAATATTTAACTATAAAACAAAAAAGCTCCCCTCCAACTAAGTGAAGAGAAGCCATCCCAAAAACCGATTAAAGTATATATTATCGATTAAATTCCGTATGGGATAAAATATTTTTTATAATTTTTTTGACAACAATTTTGTCATTTCTTATTTCAGTTAAAAAGTAGCTCCTCTCCACCGAGATGAAGAGAAGCCATCCCAAAAACCGATTTAAGTATATTCTTTATGATTAAATTCCGTAATTAAAATAGTATGCTCCACAAAATCAATTCACCACAAGTTTTTAAAAAAAGCCCCCCTCCAACTGGGTGAAGAGAGGCCATCCCAAAAACCGATTAAAGTATATATTTTAAAATGATGTATCGTTTTACATCATTGTTTTATTTCGATTATCAAGGATAAATATAATTGTCCTATGAGTTTTCTTTTAACCAAAAAAGTCTTAAAAAACTTAGTAATCCTAAACAGTAACTAGACAATTTGAAATCTTTAAAGGTCGAGTTAAAGTTCTATTTTATTCCTTTATTTAAAAATTCCTGTAGATAAGTTTTAATTCATCCTAATTTTTTGTGCGTAGTAATTGGATTTTCATCCAATTACTACACTCAAAAAATCTCTACCATATTCTAAAAAGATAAAATTGGCAAAGTATCAAATAATGATATTTGGACTCAAAGAGTCCAAATATCATTTACTAGTAATATTAGTCTATAATAATCATCTTCTTCGTAGCTACATGATCAGCAGACTCTAATTGATAGTGAAGTACGCCAGTAGCCAAATCGCTTGCCTTTAATACAATAGTATTGTATCCTTTAGCATAGTCGCCTTTGATTTCCTTTAATACTTTACCCTGAATATTCATAACCGTCAACCTAGCAGAACCAGCATTTGGCAAGTTAAAGCCAATTACAGTTTCATCCTTGAATGGGTTAGGAATGTTCTGACCTAATTCGAAGCCAATAGCATCAACAGCAGTAGAGAATTCGATGTTAACATCTAATAATTCACCATCTGTATTATATGCTTCAGCAGCAGTTAAATCAGAGCTTACAGTCATTAAATCACTTAACAATCCAGATGTTGTAGCATTGAATGTTAAAGAGAATAATGCATCTTCAGCAGTTGCTTCACCGTTCCAAGAAGTTGTGATAACTCCTCTTTCGGCTAAATTAGTATTGAAGTTAGCAGCCTTAGCTACTCCTTCTTCTAATTTATCAAAAGTAAGTCCAGTAAAGTTCATTGTGAACTGATAGCCTTGAGCAGCAGCAATATTAGCTGATGTGAAATCAACTGTTACTGTTTCACCTGCTTCAACATATCTATCAGCTACATTGAAAGTTAAAGAACCATTAGTCGTACGAGACTCAGCGCCTAATAAGCTGTTAGCTCTAGCATTTCCATTGATATCACCGATTTTAACACCGACAAAATCAATATCCATCATGCTTTGGCTTAATTGGCTAATAGTCATAAATTCAGCAAAGTTTTGATTTGCTGGATTAACCGTAGAAGCAGCAAAATCATGCTTCGCATCTACAAATCTCCAACTATCATTATTTGGGAATTCAGTCTTGATATTCAAGATTAACTGACGTAATTGAACCATATCAAATGCAGTAATAGTACCTGATTTGTTAACGTCAGCCGCAACATACTTGTAAGGAGAATCGAAAGTAGTGATTCCTAAGATGTGCTTACTAATTAAGACTAAGTCAAAAGTAGAAACACCATTTAATGGATTCATGTCCTTCACTGGAGTAACCGTATAGTCTGCACCAGTATTCAATTCAAATTGGAAAGTACCATCAACAGTTGTTGTCATAGACTCTTGCATAGCACCTGTAACAGATACAGAAACCAGCTGAACGTCATCTCCGTTAGGATCAATGATATGACCAGCAACCATGCCAGAAGGATCAGCAGTACCACTACAATTAGCAGCATTGCCACCAACAGAAACATAAGTACCTACTACATCCCAGTTACCACTCGCGTCCACAACATAAATCAATACGTTTGTACGACCAACGTGATCACAAGTAAAAGTAACATTAGATCCTAAAGCTTCCACATCAGGTAAGGTATCAACGATATCAGTAAGCTCACCGATAGTGATATACATACCCAAATCTGCTTGATCTGTACAGTTATCGAAACTACCTTGGTCTAAATCATTAGCCCAAACTTGAATTGTTCCATCCTGTCCAAGGTCAACAGCAATGCCATTTAACACATAAGGAGTAGGTTTCTTACAATCCTTGAATCTATATGTTTTAGACGCTGAAGCAGAATTACCACAACCATCAGCAGTTGAAAATTCAACTCTATAATCTACATTAGGTTGTACAATCCATGTGAATTCATTTGTTGAACCTTGTCCAGAAGCTACAGTATTACCACCAACATACATTTTCCATGTAACATCACTTAATGCAACACCAATACAATTGGTAGCAGAAGCAGAGAATGTTCTAACATCATCACATTCGTAAGGTGCAGCACCAAGAACTTCATCTTCCTCATTATAAGGTGAAACATCACCTACACCAATGATACAAGTATTTACTTCTCCAAATGTAATTGTAGGATTGTCATCTATAGTAACATTGATAAAGTGAGTATAGACATATCTGTTCTTAACATTTGCATCAGTATGTTTAATCACATCACCATCAGCCTTATGCTGAAGAATAGTAGCAGCCTCGCCAGCAGTGAATCGACACCAGTTAGTTAATTCATACTTTCGCTCAATTCTCATACACACATCATTCCCAACTACAAAAGTATCTTCACTAATAAGTGCTAATGCCCAAAGGTCACAAGAACCATTCGTGATAACATCAGAAGCAGATAACTTAGCAGGAACCCCTGCATCAGTTCCACATTGTACCGTTAAATCTACATCAGCAGGGAAAGTGATAGTCCATTCAGGATCATAGGTCACAACAATTTCTTGTTCTGCCCATCCAGATTGGTTTCCACCACTTCCATCAACACCGACCCAATCTCTTGCACGGTAACGTCTCTTCGCTTTAAGCGCACCACAATCTAAATTAACCAATTGGTACTCTTGAACATAAGTTAAAGTACCACAAGAAAGATTGTCTGTACAATTCGGTAAACCAAATCGAGAATTATAAGTAGTTAGTAAGTCATCTTTTAATGTTGCCCATTCTGAATCATCAAATTGGCCATTATTATTAGAATCCGTAGAAGCTCCTAATTCACCAGTAGTAATTTCCTTACAAGTAAGGGTTCTATCTGCTAAATCCTCACAAACTGGTGGAATCTTATCTTCCGCTTTGATTGTCATCCATTGAGTAGCAGAATTATCTTTGTGATCAGTAATTCTTAATTCAACGTCGACATCTTCATGAACATCATTACAATCAACAACTACACTTGGTCCCCAAGGAGTATAATTCTCAGTTCCTCGAATCTTTCTTCTAACTTCTCGAGTTTTGATACCACAAGCGTCAGAACTTCCTCCATCGATAGCGCCAACTAATACTAGTGCACCTTGATCATTAGGAACAGAAACGTTTAATACGTCTACAGCTACCGCATTAGGTGCTGTTACATCCTTAATGACAACAATTTGTCTAGTAGTATCCTCTAGTAATTGCTCGTGACATAAATCTCTAGCAATATACATCAATCGGAAAGAGTCACAGTCTAACTTAGTCCAGTCAGCTTTGTCCTCAATTTCCCAAGGTTGGCCATTTTCAATTCTAAAAACTTTGTGTAATTCAACTTCATCTATACCACAATTATCCGTGGCAGTAGGCTTAGCATGTTGATTAATGTCATAAGTACAATCAAATGCACCTAAAGCAATATCAGCAGGTGCAATCACTTGATTAGCAGTCTCACCAGTAAAGGTAGGAGCGGATTTGTCTGTAAATTCGACAAATACAGTATCTGCTCTCACAGGTCCAATTCCGCTATCACACCAATCAACTAAATCGTAGTATCTGTAGATTTTCTTACCACAATCAGTAGTAGGAATTGTTTCGTCTTTGTATAATAAGATATATCCACAAACATATTTAGAAAGGCCAACGCCCGTTAATTCATTAACGGCATTCAATTGAACTGTATCCAAAACTTTGAATACACCGCCTTCCATTCGTCCTACTTTCATTCCAGGAACTGGAATGTTTGAAGAACCATCACATTCAACCTCAATATCAGCAACTTGTGCTAACTCTGTAGGTCTAATAATAGTAACTGTTTTAGTTGCAGTACTAAAGTTACCACAATCATCAGTTGCAGTCAAAGTAACTACAGCAGTCGTTTTATCATCGGTACCAAAACAAGGCTCCAATTCAGCTACTTGTACAGTTGAAGTGATCGCTATATTGTCATCACAGTTGTCAGTAGCTGTTGCACCGATTAACTTTTCGATACCATCAGCATTACAAGCAACTATTGTAATATCTCCTGCAGGAACACTAATAACAGGCTTAGACAAGTCCTTGAACGAGACAGTCGTTTCACAAGAAGCTGTTACAACTCCATTATGACACCCA
>CALJVJ010000220.1 GCA_937974625.1 uncultured Saprospiraceae bacterium | reverse complement strand
TGTAAAAATAGCATTGAAAAGGTGTATAAAAAAAGGTTATTTTTGGGTCATCATAAGTGCTTGAACACAAATAACTTAAGAATTTATGACGGTCTCTTTTTCTGTTCCACGTCGTTGAAAATACTCGCCATAGCAAGCTATTTCTGCGTTTTTCGCCTAGTTGAACAAAAAAATAGCCTCGGTCAAAAGACTAACTTATTTATGTCCAAGCACTTACTCATAAAACAAAGTGTTAGGATAACAATTTTAACAATAAAGCAATCCTTATGAATGTATTTAATTACGAATTTGAATTAATTTACATTTGAGGCTTTTTATAGAACCCTAGTTCTTCTATTTTAATAAGATGGTACTCAATCCAACACCTTCTGCTTTTCCTCTCAGTTGAATCGTTCCAATACTCTTTGTTTGGTATTTTTCAGTTTGCTTCAATAACTTTAATAAGTCATCAGAAAGCAATAGGTCTACTTGATGTTTATTGCATTCACTTTGGATACGACTAGCGGTATTTAAGACATCTCCTGAAAAAGCAATTTCTTTTTTGACTGCACCAATCTCTCCAGAAATGACAGGTCCATAATGCAAGCCTGCTTTAAATTCAGGCACATAGCCATATTTTTTCAAGAAATAAGACGCTTTTGCTTGAAAAGCGGCTTTGATATCAAAAAAACAATTTAGACAATTATTATTATCCAATCCATTTTTCATTTTCCAACTAACAATAATTTCATCTCCTATATACTGGTAAATTTCTCCCTTTGCATATAGAATAGGTTCAGTCGCTTCATTAATAAAATCGTGAAAAAATTGAAAATAGAGGAGGTCACCTAATTGTTCTGCAATGGAAGTAGAAGACCGCAGGTCTAAAAACATAAAAATGCGTTCTTCTTCCTTTGGGTGAAAATACCGACCAAGTAATAAATTACGGAAATTGCCAGGGCCATATTTATCATAAATCATTAATAAAATGATTGTTCCGATAAATATAAAGCCCCAAAAGACAAAGAATTTTAGAAAATCTAGTCCAGTGAGAAAATAGATGATTTCTTGCTGCACGACAGGATCCAAAGGGGTAGAGCGAAAAACTAGACTTTGAAAAAAGATGGCACCTGCAGCAATCATAGCAAACCCTGCTACGATATAAAAAAGAAATAATTGAATTAATGCTTTCCAAAAAGGTAATCTGCGTAACCAGGGTTCTACTTTATCAATAATAAAAGTCCCTGCAAAAAGCCCCGCAACTGCAATGGTAATCCAAGTAGAAATTAAAGTAGCGGTCAAACGGAAACGAGTGGGGTCATCTGTAAAGCTAGTTGCTACTGTGAAATCATAGAATACCTGAAAAGTAGCGACCAATAACCAACCAACAATAATGTAAGCAATTTTTTTATACCGTTGCCGAAATTTCGTGGATTGAAGATTCATTGATTAAAGACGTTCCTATCGATTAAATAATTTGGATGAAGGTAATAAAAATCAATGATACTATAGGAATATACTTCTATCTTGAAGAAGTATAAATAAAAAAGCCCTCAATAATTCAACTGAATCATTGAGAGCTTTTATATATTTTGAAATATTAAAATCTTTAATTGCTAAAATTAAGATTTCACTTTTTTAATATCATGTTTAACTTAAGCCATTTCTAGTTCTCCAACTAAATTAAAAGCTTCTTTGATAGCATCTACCATATCTAATTTTTCCCAAAGGAAAGTTTCGTAGGTTTTGCCATTTACTGTTTTTGTACCACATGCTCTACCCATGTGACCATAAGCTGCAGTTTCAGAGAAAATAGGGTTCTTTAAACCATATTTTTTAACAATACCAGCAGGACGTAAATCGAATAATTTGTCAACAATCTTAGCGATTTCTCCATCTGTCTTATCTACCTTACTAGTACCATAAGAATCAACAAAGATACCAACTGGTTTAGCGACACCAATAGCATAAGCTACCTGAACCAAAATTTGGTCAGCAACACCAGCAGCTACTAAGTTCTTAGCAATATGACGTGTTGCGTAAGCAGCAGAGCGATCTACTTTAGAAGAATCCTTTCCAGAGAAAGCACCTCCACCGTGAGCACCTTTACCACCGTAAGTATCAACGATAATTTTTCTACCCGTCAAACCAGTATCACCGTGAGGTCCACCAATTACAAACTTGCCAGTAGGATTGATATGGTAAGTAATATCCTTATTAAATAATTTTTGAATTCGCTTAGGCAATATTTTCTTTACTCTAGGAATCAATATTTTCTTAACATCTTTATTAATTTTCTCAAGCATAGCTGCTTCATCATCAAAATCGTCATGTTGTGTAGAAACAACAATCGTATCAATCCTTAGAGGCGTATGATCATCTGCATATTCGATAGTTACTTGCGACTTAGAATCAGGTCTTAAGTATTTCATCTTCTTGCCTTCCTTACGAATAGCTGCCAATTCTTGTAACAACTTGTGAGAAATATCAAGTGCTAATGGCATATAATTATCAGATTCATTGGTTGCATAACCAAACATCATTCCTTGGTCACCCGCACCTTGGTCTTCCTCTTTTTTACCTACATCTACTCCTTGAGCAATATCAGCAGATTGTTCGTGGATAGCAGATAATACACCACAAGAAGTTGCATCAAACTGGTATTCAGATTTAGTATAACCGATTCTTTTGATAACTTCTCTAACAGTTTTTTGTACGTCAATTACCGCCTTTGAGCGAACTTCTCCTGCAACAACAACTAAACCAGTTGTACAAAGTGTTTCACAGGCAACCTTAGAATTAGCATCTTGTGCTAAATAAGCATCAATAATCGCATCAGAGATTTGGTCAGAAACTTTATCAGGGTGTCCCTCAGACACAGATTCAGAAGTAAATAAATAGGGCATTTTCCTATGTTTTTCAGTTTTTAAAAAAAAGTTCAATTATAGTTAGATAAGTAATAAAATGGAAAAGACCGAAAATAACTCGAAAGAACATCTCCAAAAGGAATCATTACATATCTGATAGGAAAAGAAACGTAGTATTTTTATCATTGTTGCTTTTTATGGATATTGATATTATAATTTTTCTAGGATTGTAGATATATAATATTAAATCGGTATATTATGTTGAATCAAGAATAGGTTTTATTATGCCATGTAGACTTTTAATGTGTATAGAAAGATAGTAATTTAATTTAGAAAAGTCGATTTTCTCTTTCGGATTTATTGAAATAAAAAACATATAAGTAACCGTTTTTATGGAAGAACGAAGAGAGATATTCGCTATTTATTTATTGAATAACTAAAGATTTACAGAAACAAATTAATATTTACATATTTACATATGGGGAATATGTCCTTTAAAAACTTTTTCGAAATAAGTAGATTTTAGGTACAACAATACCTACTTTTGTGACTTCTTATGAAAAGGATAAAGTTCATACTAAATATAAAGAGGGGTTATAGGAGGAAGAAGTGAGCAATAGTTTGATTGAAAAATAAATTTAGAAATTTTATTATTTTACTAACATAGCAAATGGCAGAGAATATACATCCCATATTTAATAGTTTAATGCAACGTTCTGATAAAGAACAACAGCTAGGTCAAAAGAGCAAAGCGCTTTGGTTTACGGGCCTTTCAGGGTCGGGGAAAAGTACTATAGCTCAACACTTAGAGCGAAAACTATATAATGAAGGATTTTTTGTGCAAGTATTAGATGGGGATAATATTCGAGCGGGTATTAATAATAATTTGAGTTTTAGTCCAGAGGATCGTGCAGAAAATATTCGAAGGATAGCAGAAATAGCTAAATTGTATTTAAATACAGGAGTCATAACCCTTAATTCTTTTATTAGTCCAACAAAAGCAATTAGAGCTAAGGCGAAAGAGATAATAGGACCAGAGGATTTTATTGAAATTTTCATAAATACGCCATTAGAAGTATGTGAAGCAAGAGATGTAAAAGGTTTATACAAAAAAGCAAGAAAAGGAGAAATTAAAGGTTTTACAGGAATAGATGCCCCGTATGAAGCTCCTGAACATCCAGCGATAGTTATAAAGACTGCGGATAAAAGTGTAGATGCGTCAGTAGAAGAAATATTTGAATACATTTTTCCATTAATTGCAGGAAAGAAATCGTAAATAATCCTGATTATCAATTAGTGAATAGGATAATCAAAATAATCTATAAAAAATGAATTATCAGTTAAATCATTTAAGAGAGTTAGAAGCCGAGTCAATTTATGTTTTGCGAGAAGTGGCAGCACAGTTCGAAAAGCCCGTATTAATGTTTTCGGGAGGCAAGGACTCTATATTAATGGTTCATTTAGCGATGAAAGCTTTTCATCCAGCAAGAATCCCATTTACCTTACTACATGTTGATACAGGGCATAATTTCGATGAAACGATAGCTTATCGAGATAACCTAGTTGCCAAACTAGGAGCTAAATTAGTAGTAGGCTCTGTTCAAGAAGCAATTGATTCAGGAATGGTTAGAGAGGAAAAAGGATTTAATGCGAGTCGGAATGGTTTACAAACAGCGGTATTACTAAATGAATTAGAGAAGGGCAAATATGATGCAGCGATGGGAGGAGCAAGAAGAGATGAAGAAAAAGCAAGAGCTAAGGAACGATTTTTTTCACATAGAGATGAATTTGGACAATGGGATCCTAAGAATCAGCGACCAGAATTGTGGAATATCTTTAATGGTAAAAAACAATTTGGAGAACATTTTCGAATTTTTCCTATCAGCAATTGGACCGAGTTAGATGTGTGGCAATATTTAGCAATGGAAGAGGTAGAGTTACCAAGTCTATATTTTGCGCATAAGCGAAAAGTATTTAAAAGAGATGGTACTTTATTAGCAGATTCGCCAGTTATTCAAAAAAGACCCACCGAAGAAGTTTTCGAAACAATGGTTCGTTGCCGAACTATTGGAGATATTACCTGTACAGGAGTATGGGAATCAGAGGCAGATAATTTAGAAAAAATCATTCAAGAAGTTTCTACTACAAGAATGACTGAGCGAGGAGGAAGAACGGATGATAAACGTTCAGAGACGTCAATGGAAGATAGAAAGAAGAAAGGTTATTTTTAGTAGATTTATTGCTAGATTGTTTAATTGTTATCATTGGAATAGCAGTTTAACAATCTTAACAATTTAATAATTTCAACAATCTTTAAGATGAAAGGACAAGCGGTATCAGATTCAAAAAATCAATTAATGGATAATATAGATCAATCAACCGAACTATTGCGTTTCACAACTGCAGGAAGTGTAGATGATGGAAAAAGTACTTTAATTGGTAGACTACTATATGATAGTAAATCTATTTTTGAAGACCAATATGAAGCCATCAGAGCAACAAGTGAAAGAAGAGGAGAGGAGGGCGTGAATTTAGCCTTGTTAACAGATGGCTTGAAAGCAGAAAGAGAGCAAGGAATTACGATAGATGTAGCCTATCGGTACTTTGCTACGCCTAAGCGAAAGTTTATTATAGCAGATACTCCGGGACATATCGAGTATACTCGAAATATGGTAACGGGAGCATCGACTGCGAATGTAGCTTTGATATTAATTGATGCGAGAAATGGAATAGTCGAGCAAACTCGTCGACATGCTTTTATTTCCTCTTTGTTACAGATTCCACATTTAGTGGTTTGTATCAATAAAATGGATTTGGTGGATTATAGCGAAGAAGTTTATAATACGATAAAAGAGGAATTTTCTCAGTTTGCATCAAAACTAGATGTAAAAGATGTGCATTTTATTCCGATATCTGCACTAATAGGAGATAATGTAGTAGATCGTTCAGATAAAACACCTTGGTATGATGGAACAACTTTGATGTATTATTTAGAGAATGTACATATTGGTAGTGACCATAATTTTATTGATTGTCGTTTTCCTGTTCAACATGTAATTCGTCCATATAAAGATGAATTTCATGATTACCGAGGGTATGCGGGTAGAATAGCTGGTGGTATTTTTAAGAAAGGGGACGATGTGATGATTTTACCATCAGGGTTTACGACCAAGATTGCTAAAATCGAAACTTACGACGGAGAAATTGAACAAGCATATCCACCGATGTCTGTGACGATGTTATTAGAAGATGATTTAGATTTGAGTAGAGGAGGGATGATTGTTAGAGAAAATAATGTCCCAGATATAGAACAAGACATAGAAGCAATGATTTGCTGGTTTTCAGACCAACCTTTAAGAGCTAGGGGTAAATATGGAATAATGCATACCTCACAAGATGCTCGTTGTATCGTAAAAGAGATTCGATATAAATTGAATATCAATACTTTACATAGAGATGAGGAGGATGAAAGTATCCAAATGAATGATATTGCTAGAGTAGTACTGCGTACAACAAAGCCATTATTTACAGATGCTTATCGAAAAAATAGAATAACAGGAAGCTTTGTTTTAATTGATGAAGGAACAAATAATACAGTCGGTGCAGGAATGATTATTTAATTTTTTTATAAAAATAGATTTATAGAAATATATAAAGAAGCCCATTTTGGAATCGTTTTCCAAAATGGGCTTTCTAATTATGATTAGGAGGCACAAAGGCCAATAATCTTTATTTTGCAGTTAATCGAATTGCAATTCTTCGATTCATAGCTCTACCTTCTGCTGTGGCATTGTCACCGATTGGGTGAGCAATTCCATAACCTTCTGCTTCGATTCTATCTGCTGCTACTCCTTTCGCAACTAAAGCAGCCATAACCGCATTAGCTCTATTTTGAGATAGCGTCATATTAGCTGCTTCATTACCTGTGTTATCCGTGTATCCACCAAGCTTAACTTTGATGTTTTCATAACTCTTCATGATTTCAGCAATATTGTTAAGTTGCTCACCTGATTTATCCATATCTAGATTAGCGCTACCTGTAGCAAAAGTTAATCTATCAAAGTTAAACCATTTAGTATCGTCAATAGCATCGCCTCCATCTACAAAAGCAAGTAATTTTGACTCAATACCATTTTCAGGTATATTTAATTCAAAACCATTCGCTAATTTCTTTTTGAAGAAAGAACCTAATGCGCCAACAGCGTTACCAGCTGCGTCTACAGCGTTTCCAGCTGCATCAACAGCACCTTCTACTACATTACCAGCTGCGTCAACCGCACCTTCAGCAGCATTAGCAACAGTACCTGCTGCATCACCAGCCGCATCTGCTACAGCACCAGCCGCATCACCAACGGTACCAGCTACATCACCAGCCGCATCCTTTACTTTATCCATTTGTTCAGTTACATCTGGAATAGCAGGTGTTTCACATCCTTTTGTGAAATAGAAAGCACCAGCAGCTAAAGCAGCTAATAATAATGGCCATAACCATTTATTACCACCACCACCAGAATTGTTTTCTACATGCTTAGTTGCAGTAGAGGCTGCAGTGGAAACAGAAGCGGCAGCCGTTGAAGCAGCAGCTTTAGCACTTGTAGATACATTAGAAACAGTTTTTCTAGCATCATTTCCAAGACCTTTTCCAAAGCCAATTAGGTCACCCATTCCAGAAGGTAGGCCAGCTGCAATATTAGCAGATTGTCCACCTAAGAATTTGCTTAAACCAAAGGCGTCCAAACCTTCTTTTCTAATTTTTCTTCCTAAGTAACTCATTACTAGAGGCCCAACCATTCCTAATAAGCCAGAAGAAGAGCTTTTCTTAACTCCCGCTAAAGAACTTACTAAATCAATGATACCACCAACTTTGCTACCAAAAAGATTGCCCATAAGTCCACCTGCGATATCCTTAGGGTCATTTTGAGCTAAATTTCCACCACCAATCAATCCACCTAGATTATCCATCCAGCCGTCATTTTGCTTATCTTGTAGCATATTAAATATACTACCAAAAGCACTAGTGTCAGTAGATTTGTTTACCATCCCACCCAAAATAGTTGGGATGAGACTAGATGCGGCTTTAGTGATACCGCTAGCGTCTTCGCCAAGCATACCTGCTGCTTTAGATACTAACTCAGATGTTACATATCCTTTTAAAGCGTCAACAATGTTTACCATGTTGTAATTGTTTTAGTTTAAAATAGGTTACTAAGTAAAATGATAATTAAACATACGGACTACAATCAATTAAGAGTCCAAGTAACCAGAGAAACTCTAATTAAATGTCCGTAAAATCTTTAACGGTATGATGTTATCTTATTAGAATAAGCAATAACACCAGTTCCTTAAGTGAAATGTTATTTTGTCCAGTCTCTAGGGTAGATTTAGGTATAGGTAATTTTGGGTGAATAGTTAATATATTTTTTTATATAGGTATGTTCTTTGAGTATTGCGTGCTTACATTTTGATTGTTTGAGGAGTAAATATAGTACTACTTTTTGATTTTCAAGTGGTTATAATTAAAAAAACACCATAATTGGTTGAAATTTATCTTTTTGACGGAAAAGTTTAAATGAAAGTCACATGCTGAAAGCGGACTTTTAGAATAAATTATAAAAATATTACACATATACTAAAAAATGTATTGTTATGTGTTGAATTTTAAATAAAGGTAGTGTTTTATAAGAAGCAGTTTTAGATAGAAAGCGTATACCAAGAAAGTAGCAATAATCAAATGTATTAAAAATTGTCTATTTCAACACCTTCGATTATTGCTTGGAAGCCTATTTAGCTAATTCTTTTATTTTAATATGGAAAGCTGCAAATAATAAAGTCATAAATGGACTTAGGTAGTTAAAGATAGCATAGACAAAATATTCAGCTACAGAAACGCCCAATACACCAGATTGATAAGCCCCACAAGTATTCCATGGCACTAATACCGAAGTGACCGTTCCCGCATCCTCTAAGGTTCGACTTAGGTTTTCAGGAGCTAAGCCTTTATCTGCGTAAGCTTTAGAAAACATTTTACCTGGCACCACAATCGCTAAGTATTGGTCAGAAGCAGTAACGTTTAATGCTAAACAACTAACTACAGTACTGGCAAATAGACTAAAGGTCGAATCGGCCAAGGACAGCAATGCGTTACTAATTCTAGCTAATGCACCAATTGCATCCATCACTCCTCCAAAAACCATGGCACACATAATCAGCCAGATAGTGCCCAACATACCTTTCATACCACCCGCTGTAAATAAATCATTCAGTGTAGCATTACTAGTTTCTACGGCGGTATCTACCGTTAATGCATTCATTATGCCTTTGTAAGCAGATTCAAAAGTCAAAGTATCCGCACCACCAATTTTAGCGACGATGTCTGGCTGGAAAATAATGGCAAACAAGCCACCCAAAAGACTACCGATTAGTAAGGCAACCACTGGTTTTGTTTTTCTCACAATTAACAAAATAACAGCAAGTGGAACTAGTAATAATACAGGACTAATATAAAAACTTTCATCTATGGCAGATAAAATCTCTGCGGTATCCGTACTTCCTATAGTTTCTCTAGTCAGTCCAATTATGGTGAAAATTATAATAGTAATAGTAATAGTTGGTATCGTTGTTAAGGTCATGTATTTGATATGGGAAAACAATTCACCACCAGCCATCACCGGAGCCAAATTAGTTGTATCGGATAAAGGCGACATTTTATCTCCAAAATAGGCGCCAGAAAGTACCGCCCCTGCGACCATACCTAGCGGAAAGCCAATAGTACCCCCAATACCTATCAATGCGATACCAACAGTAGCCGAAGTAGTCCAAGAGCTACCTGTAGCTAGAGAAATAATAGCACAGATAACGACGGTAGCAGGCAAAAAGATGGCAGGCGTCAATATTTTTAATCCACCATAAATTAAAGTAGGTATAATGCCGCTAATTAGCCAAGTGCCAGCTAAAGCCCCCACGAATAATAAAATTAGGATAGCGCCAGTGGTAGATTTAAAATTATTTCCCACTTCTGCTATCATTGTTTCGTAGCTCACTTTATTTCTAAAACCAACAATAGCTGCTACAGCTGCGCCCATTAATAGTACAAATTGATTAGAACCACTCAAAGCATCATCTCCGTAAACAAGTACATTATATGCAAGCAAACCAACCAATGCTATTACAGGAATTAACGCTTCCCAAATATTCAATTCTTTATTTTCAATAATTTTATTTTCTTCCATAATGACAAGGTGACAAGATTTTTACGATTGAATAGGATTAGGAACACAAATTGCCCTAAAAGTTGAATGCGCAGTAAGTTAGTAAAAGGCTATAAATTAAAGAGGAATATGAAATGAAAATTTTTAAAAAGCGGCATTATTATACATCTATTGTCTACAGTCTCGTAGAAAATAGGACTAGATAAACTATTAATCTGTTTACACGTTTTACTGATACTATTAAAAAAAACTATCAGGGATTACCATTTTTTTGATAAAATGTCGTCTAGAATAGTAGAATAAGTAAAACTATCGACGTTATAGTAATACGTCAGTTTATACTTGTTTTTCATCATAAAAATTTCAAAGAATTGAAAGCCTCAGCCAATTATATTGCAACGCTCCTAATTTTGTTTTTATCCTTGTCGGTAAATGCTCAAACATTGGAACAGATTTATCCTGAATTTATAGCAGATGGGCAAACGCTAAAAGAAGCAACGGTAGGAGGGCTAAGTTCGCCTCAATTTTCAGCAGTGGATTTAAATAATGATGGCATCCTAGATTTATACATTTATGACAAAATAGGCCAATTAAGTTTGACTTATCTTAACGGTGGAACACCGAATAAAGTTGATTACAGTTATGCGCCAGCCTATCAAAAAAACTTTCCAACCTTAGTAGAGTGGGTGATAATGAGAGATTATAATGGAGACGGGATTCAAGATATTTTTACCTATTCTAGTACACCCGGGATTCCTGGTATAGAAGTATATACAGGCTATTATACGGAAGAAAATCAAATAGCCTTCCAACAAAATAATCTAAGCGGCGGACAGTTCAATATCATTTATTATCCAGGAAATAGTGGCAATAACAACTTGTATGTAAGTAGTATCGATTATCCAGCCATAGACGACATTGATGGAGATGGAGATTTAGATATTGTGACTTTCAACTTAGCAGGGGGAATTGTAGAATTATTTGAAAACCAGTCCATAGAAAGAGGTTTTGGGATAGATAGCTTACAATTTACGTTGGTGGATAGGTGTTGGGGGAAATTTTTTGAAAGCGGCATCAGCAAAGAAGTCGAGTTAAGTAGCAGTCCCGGAGAATGTGCCATTAGTTTCACCGCCAGCGAGCCAAGAAGCGGCTTACATGCAGGGTCAACAGTATTGACGATAGATTTGGACAATGATGGAGATAAGGAAGTTATTTTAGGAGATATTTCCTTTACCAATCTAAATTTATTGATTAACGGAGGGACATCCGAGGAGGCATTTATGACAGACCAAGACATAGCATTTCCGAGCAATGATGTGTCTGTTGATTTACCCTTGTTTCCAGCAGCCTATTCATTAGATGTCAATAATGATGGAGCTAAAGATATGCTAGTTGCGCCGAATTTAGGGAATGATATAGGCGAAACGTATGAAGTCGTATGGTATTATGAAAATGTAGCAACGACGGAAAACCCAGTATATGAATTGCGTCAAAAAGACTTATTCGTGGAAGACATGCTAGACTATGGAACAGGGGCGCAACCAGTTTTTGTAGATTATAATCAAGATGGATTACAAGATTTAGTGGTTGGCAACAAGAGTTTTTTTGTACCAGGAGGCAATCGAAATGCACGGGTCTATTTATACGAAAATACAGGAACGGCAACAGTCCCAAGGTATGAATTGAAGGAAGATGATTTATTTGGTTTAAATGTGTTTAGTCAAAATTCGTGGCGGTTTACACCAACCTTTGGAGATTTAGACGGGGACGGTGATTTAGATGCATTGATAGGAGAGGAGTTTGGTAATTTGTTCTATGCAGAAAATATAGCAGGACCAGACCAACCTTTTCAATTTGCTCCAGCGGTTTTTGGATACCAAGATTTAGATATCGGCCAATCAAGTAGACCTCAAATAATCGATGTCAATCGAGATGGGGTATTAGATTTAGTCATCGGCGAACGAAACGGTAATTTGAATTATTTTGAAAATGGAGGAACTAGCCAAAACCCTGATTTTCCAAGTGACCCGACGAATAATTTCTTTGGAAAAGTAGATGCACGGGAGACGAATCAGGTAACAGGCTATAGTGCGCCCACGATTATGGAAATGGAAGGCATCTTCCAATTATTTGTAGGGAGTGAAGGAGGAAAAATTTTGCAATACAATGGTATCGAAGGCAATGTAGGAGGTGCTTTTACAGAAGTGACAAATAATTATGGGGATTTGATAACAGGAGCAGAAATTCATCCTGCTTTCGCTGATATTGATAAGGATGGTTTTTTAGAACTAGCAGTAGGAAATATCAGAGGCGGCTTAAGTTTTTTTAAAACCAATTTAAAAAGTCAGCTAACCGATATTACTACCTTATCGGAGGAAACATTTATCACCGTTGCTCCTAATCCATCCAACGAACAATTGGCCATAGAAGTAGGGGCAGCAATTGAACCACTTCAACTTAAAATTTATGGTGTGAATGGGCAAGTTGTTGTAAATCAATCTTTTAAGTCATCTGTTTTTATAGGAAACTTAGTAGCGGGTATGTATGTTTTAGAAATAGAAACTACAAAAGGCAGTTATACACAGAAATTTGTAAAGCGATAGTAAATTGTTATTTTAATAGTAGTTACTGAAATAAATGCCTTCAAAAAATGCTGCGATTATTTTTTTTACATAAATTTTAAAAAAAGTAATTATTATCCCTTGCATTTCAAAAATAAGGTTGTAAATTTGCACTCGCTTTTATAGGATAGCTTAATAGTAAGCAACTAAAATTCTACAAAAAAGTGAACTAAAATAGGATTTGGTAGCTCAGTTGGTAGAGCATTTGACTTTTAATCAAAGGGTCCTGGGTTCGAGCCCCAGCCAGATCACCGCAAATAACTAATTGATTGCTAATTGGTTATAAAAAATTAAAGCCTTACAGAAATGTAAGGCTTTTTTTGTTGGTTTACACAAAAGAATACACATTTTCCAAATTTTGATACTTAAAAACTTCCCTTTCTTTAAAATTAGACTTTTGACAGAAACTAGAGCATAGCTCTACAGTTCATCAAAGTTTCGATGTAGCCACCTGTCCAATTTATTGTATTTTTTGTGATATGTAATCACTTCTTTTTCTGTTTTTTCCTCTTTTTTCTCTTTCTCCAAACAGGATACTTCTTTCTTTTTGGTTGAGTCTGCCCTAATTGCCTGCCTTTTCCTTTTATTTGGAGTTTTGGCAAAAAGTCATCTTGCTCAAAGCCTAGAATAATTCCAGCTAACTGCAATTGTACCTGTGAAGGAGTGACCTCCATCTCATAATTCACTCTATTTTTATAGTTTTCATCATACTGCTGCCACTTTCGACAGGTATGCTTTGCCTCTCCTTTTCCTACAAAAAGTAACCAATAAGCCATGTTGACTACCTCCATCCAATTTTGGAAATGGTCTTCATCGGGAGTTTGAAACTTGTCTAATAATAGTTTCTGCTTTCCAAATCGAAAGAAATGTTCAATATCATACCGATTTCGATATGCCCAAAATATTTCTTCTGCATTTAGCTCCATTCGTCTGACTCCCCAGACACACAACCACATACATTTTTTAAATAGTGGCTTGCCTGTAACTTCGTCAAGTAACCTAATCCTTACTAATCTAAAAGGCTTGTCTTTCATGGATTTGCCTCTTTGTGTCCTCACCATCATATCCTCCCAGATTTCTATACTCACTATACATCTCTTACCATTTCTTAGTTTTATACCAAATTCAGTTTCTACATCTGCTTGCATTTCCCAACTATCCACCTCCTTTAATTTGTATAGCGTGCCATAAACACTATTCGCACCTCTATTATCTTCGTTATCTGCTCTTTTTTCTGCCACTTGTTCCGAACTTAACTGTTTCCAGACATTTCGATTTGATGGCATCCGTATAATATTAACCAAATTTGATTGCCCGTAGGTATCTACTACATATTCTGGTGAACAATAACTACTATCTAAAGCATTTACTGTCAAAGACTTATGAAAAGGTAGGTCTTTATTGCTTATTAAGTCATTTACTTGTCCTGCTGTAAAGCTGTTCTTATTTTCTCCATAGGGTACTAAGCGCATGCTTAATGGAGGATTCCATGCAGGCTCACTTATTCCATATTGGGGACGACGGCAGGACAAGCCGATACAACTTAATTCATAGCCTATGTCTACTGGGCTATTACCTTTTACCTTAGTATTTGGTTTATATACATGCCTCCTTTGAGGCAAAATCGGTGAATGTGGTCGAAATATTGAGCTAATATCTGTGTTTAGTAACCAGAATTTATCGAACGGCTTTTCGAAATATTCTACCTTAATTGGCAAATTTTTTTTCGACCTCTTGTCGATTCATTTTCTCCCCTCCTCCTTCCTCTTTAGGTTTACCTCTTTTTCGCTTTAATGCCTTATCTAAATTGCCTATCGTCTTATTTATACTACTATAGTGATACACTTTACTCAAACTTACTTCAACTACTGATTTTGCAAAGGTTTGACTTGCTAATCCCATTACCAAATTCGCCAAAGCTTTGGTATTGCGACCTACTATTTGTAATATTGACCTACAGAACTGTTCTACCATTACATTTTGATTTGTCGTTATTTCTCAATGTAAAGAATAGTTCTGTTTTTTTATTTTCTTTCTAATCTGTCAAAAGTCTAGTTTAAAAGTCCCAAGTAATAAATATTCTAGACTCTTGGTTATAAACCCTTCAATATAGAAGGCTAAATCTTTTCCTATTTTATGTTATTCAGCAGAAATGATACTTTTGAAAGCAATCCCATTCGACTGTCTAAAAATAGCAACTTTGCAAACAAGTTGGAGATTTTATGTCAGAAATTTCTTGGAGCTTGCTTGTCCTAGTTTTCGTTTAGTAGGCTATGACTAACTGATGAATGAACACCCTTTTTATAATATTTTTATCTATATAAATAGTATATTTGATTTTAGTTTGCGATAAATTTAATTAGACTTACTAAGTTCAGTAAAATGGAATCTTTTAATTTAACCCTTTCAATATAGGGCATTAATTCTAATTATTTTTTATAAAAAAATTAGAACACTTGTATTTAACTATTTTTTATGTCAGAGATAAAAGGACTCCTCATTAAAAAGCTAGATAATTTTAGAAAAAAAGTAGACTCTTTAAATTCAGGCGAAATAAATCTCTTGATGCAGCCCCTAATGGATAATGAAGAACTTTTATTGAAGCGTTCAAATAATGTACAGAAATTAAGCATAGAAATATTATTATTTGGAAAACCTAATCAACAAGAAAAAGCTGTTGTTAATAAA
>CALJVJ010000219.1 GCA_937974625.1 uncultured Saprospiraceae bacterium | reverse complement strand
TTTTTTAAGGAAAGAGTTGAACCGTTTAGGGTGGAAAAAATCGTGGAGGAGCTGATGGGACATCTTAGGTGAGTCAAGTTCAAGTGTCAAGTCCAAGCTCAATTTACGCTATTGTAAGCTGCCACTGCTAGTTTTTAACCTTCAATGGCAATAAACACATAAATCGGTTGTTTTTAGCTAGAGCAGGAAAATCATAAATCAAAGTTCATACATCATAAATCATAAATCCATCTAGTTCAAAATGCGATGGATTTATGATGTATGATTTAAAATTTAAAATTTAAGATTTTGAGTTTATCGTACACTACGTAAGAATTAGTATCCAGTACCTACTCCACCACCGTACACCGATTCAAAACCACCTCCATCAACATCCCTGTACAATGCCCTTTAACGGTAATTTTATCTCCAACCTTCTTCCCTTTAATTTTTTTACTTTCGCCCAATTCCATTGTACACAAAACACCTGCTTCTTTTTCTCCTGTGGTTAGTAAAAAGACCGTAGCGCCTTGCTGGTCTTGAGAGATTTCAAAAATAGACCCTTTGACTTCCACCACTTGATTGATGAATTTTTTGTCGGCGACACTTTGATTTTCTGAATATTCTTGGAAGAGTTCGGTTGCAGATAAGGTGAAATCTGCTGGTGTGGATTTAACACTCGCTTTGGGGGCATTCCAAACAGTCAATGCACCAAAGAATACAGCTAGAACGATGGCCACTAAGGCATACAGAAGGTATTGTTTAGTCTTACTCATGTTGTTGGCTTAGGGCGGAGGGTGTGGGGCGGAGAGTAGGGACGTGTTTCCCTAAGTCCTCTGCCCTAAGCCCTACGCTATTTCTACCTCGCTTTGTAGGTCATTTTTAAATTTACCGCCACAGTCTTCGAAATACCGAGCTTATTGACGTCTACGGCTACAACGGATGGGAGTTTCTCTTTCATCAATTGATTCGCTTTTTCTACACTGCCATCTTCTATCACTAAATTAAAATTAGAAGTTGCTTCGATGGACCCGTTGGGATTAATCTTAATCTTGCCTACGGCACTCGTCACTCTTTTTTCATCCCAAATGTATAAAACGCCATTCACTGTAATGGTATGCTCCCCCGGTTTATCAAAATTAATGCGGTGTATATCTTGTATCTTACCAGAAAACTTTAGATTAGGATAAGCAGAGACATCTACCATTTTACTATTAAATAGTTGGTCGGCCGCTCCTAATTTAAACTCAAAGGATTTGAGTAAACCGATAAAATCTATATCGCCTGTTGCTACATCAAAAACAGAAGCAACTTGGTAATTGTCCGCTTCTATATCCGTAAATCTATTGGTTGATTTAACGTTGATATGCGCAGTACGCGTAATGTATTTTTGTTGGCTAAAAGCCATCGTCGTTATCAACAATAGACAACAACTTAACAATAATCGGTAATATGGATTCGATTTATTTTGCATTGCTTTTTTTAATGCTTGGTTCATGAATTATAAATATTGTAACTATAATCTTTGTAACGAGCAAATAATAAGTAGTTCCTTAAATGCATTAGTTGTTTTTTACTCGTTACTTAGTGTAAAGATACTGCTTTGCCAATAAATTAAATGTGAACTATTTATTAAAGCGTGATAAAAATGAATCTAAATTTTAACATTTTGAGGTAACCTTTTTTTCTATTCTATCTCAATATCATTCGATGAAGACTTACTTCTTACTAGCTATTAGCAGATTCAATTTTCTTTTCGTCACTTGACAACATTATATACTATTTCGACGTAATGTTTACTTTTGTGGTTACTTCTTAATCGCACTTTAGCAAAACTTTAATAGTTGGGCGAAGGGCGAAGGGCAGAGGGATAGGGCATTGAGTTGCGCTTTCCCTCCGCCCTTTGCTCTTCGCCCTCCGCAAACCAGATACCATGTCTTTCAATCTTTATTCTAAAAGCACTCAACGAGACTTGCCTGCGATTCCACGAGATGCTAGTTTGAACGAAGCCAGTAATTATTTACCTAGTCAAGGACTAATTGATGCGGTCAATGTGTCTTTAACCTTAGGACTGCCATTACTTTTAACGGGTGAACCGGGTACAGGTAAAACACGTTTGGCACATCACATTGCCCATATTTTTAAGTTGGGTAAACCCCTGATTTTCAATGCGCAAACAAGTTCTACTGTGAAAGATATTTTTTATAAATATGATGCTTTAGGACATTTTCAGTATAGCCAAACAAGCAAAGAAGTGCTCAATGCCGAAGCTATTGAAACTCGTTTTATCACTTATCAAGGTCTTGGAAAAGCTATTAAAGAAGACAAGCAATTTGTGGTTTTGATTGATGAAATTGATAAAGCACCGCGTGATTTGCCGAATGATATCTTGGCTGCTTTGGAAGATTTAGCCTTTAATGTTCCGGAAATAGGAAAAAATTATAAAGCTTCTGAAGCCAATAAGCCCATTATTATCATGACTTCTAATTCTGAGAAAAATTTACCCGATGCCTTTTTGCGTCGAGTAGCTTTTTATCATATTCCTTTCCCCAATGGTGCCGAGTTGTTGGCCATTTTACAAACCAAAACTTCAGGATTGGCGACTGCCAATTTGGAAGCTATCATCAGCCATTTTGAAAATATTCGAGCTACTGCAGATTTGAGAAAAAAACCTGCTACTGCCGAATTGATTCATTGGGCCTTGCTCTTGCAGAAACTCAAATTTGATACCAATAAATTAAATACGCTAGAAAATCTTTCTGATACGGAAAGGGAACAATTGACTATGTCCTATTCCGTTTTAGCAAAAACAAAGGAAGATATGGCGAAACTGAAAGGTAGTTTGCAGTAGATAGTGAGCAGTTTGTCATATCCAACATCTAGTAACCAGTAACCAACATCCAGCATCCAGCAACCAGTAATAAAATATCAATTTTTTGCCGCCTTTTTAAGCAGGCTAGAAGCAGAAGGGTTTACTTTCGGCACGGAGCAATATTTGCAATGGCAAAAAATGTTGGAGCGATTGCCTGCCGATAAGTCTCTGGACGAACTCAAAACGCTGCTCGTTCCTTTGGTCGCTGCAAATGAGGAAGAACAAGCTTTGGCTTACCAACTATATGAGGAGTGTCAAGTAGAAGTGGAAGCCATCAATGCAGCGGAGATGGCACCTGCAACAACTGCGACCAATTGGCTAAAGCGACTATTGCCTTGGTTAATCTTGTTAATCGGATTGTATGCGGTCTATCGGTATTTTGCTCCAAGCAAAAAAGCCACTAAAGTATTGACGGAGGAAGTTGATGCCACCTATCTTCAATTGAGCCCGAATGAAACAAAGTCTGTTTGTATCAAACAAAATAAATTGGGTGCTCGACCCAAAATAGCCCAATCAAAGGTGACCAACCTTGGGGCGATTGATAGCCATTTAGGTAGTTATAAGCTAGATGGTATTTGTTTGGAATATACGGCGAAAGATACGGTTGGGACCGATACTTTTAGGGTGCAATTGACCGATATTAATGCAGGTGTATGGCAGACTGATTATTTTATAACGATTAGAAGTGTACCGCTTGATACCATCGTTCGACAGGTTTTGCAGAAAAAAGTTCGACCGGTTACTACTCCATTATTTACTGCTAAGGAATTGCCTTTTCCTAATGATATTCGAGATTTAGCAATTCCTCCTTTAACGGCTTTAGAGAAATTTTATCAAGAGAATGCCAAACTGATTAAAATCCTATTAATTACTTTATTCACGGCATTATTAGTAAAAATCCTTTTGGCAAGAGATGAAAGACGAAAAAAATTAATTGCTGAACCTCAAGCTGCTACTCAAGTATCTCCTATATTTGGTATACCTAAGACGCTTTTGGAAACGATTCGCTCAGGAGAGGTGTTTTTCCGTTTGTTAAATAAATTTAGACAACGGACACCTGATGATTTTGAACGATTGAATATTCCAAAAACAATTAACCATACGATTAAGAATGCTGGGATGGTTAATTTTCAATATGAAATACCCACTCGCCCTGCGGAATACTTATTATTGATTGATGCACCTCAAGCGAATTCCCATTTAGCACAGTTGTTCGACTTGATTCATGAATATTTTCAAGAAAATGAAGTTCATTTTGAACGTTTCTATTGGAATGCGGCTTCTCGACTTTGTTTTAATGAACAAAATGTAAAAGGTTTAAAGCCTGTTGCTTTGCAAGAGCAGTTTTTTCAATCTAAATTATTGGTATTAACAAATAATGGTAATAGGGCTTCTTGGCTAAAGTCCTTTAAGGATTGGGAACAATCTGCGGTCATTTTACCAGTGGTTGATTTTAATAAAACCCGTCAGTCTTTTGCTAATCAAAAATCGTTTACTCCGATTCCTGCGACTATTGATGGCTTAAATTTTTTATTAGATATTAGTAATGAGATAATGCCTATTAATACTGGCAGCACTTGGAGTACTGGCAGTATTAATAAGGAGGAAGTACTCCCACTCTTAGAAAAAAATTACGGAGAATCTACGGTTTTATGGATTGCTGCTTGTGCGATTTATCCTAGTTTACATTGGAATTTAACTTTGCGCCTAGGACAAATGGTTGCCGATGCTCAAAAGGAACCAAATCTTTTAGCAATAGAAAATTTATTTGACATTGCTAATCTACCTTGGTTTGTCAATGGGGAAATGCCCCCTACGATTAGAAAAGAGTTGCTTGAATTCCTGCAAGACAAGCACCCTGACTTATTCACCACTTTAACATCCGAAGTTAATCAACTTTTTGAAGATGGAGCCACTGCTGCCAATAGTGAAGCTGCTTTAGGGAATGAGGTGATTATCGGTTTGAACGATTTATTGCCAAAAGAACAGGATGCGCAGCAGCATACTGTTACTCAACAGATGACTGGGGACGCAAACATTCCAGTGATTGAGAAATTAACGCGTAAAAAACAATTATTAGACTTTTTGATTCCGAATGAGTGGCGGCAGTTTTTGAAAAAATTGGGATTTCCTAATTTGGGGATGCAGGATTTTTGGAAAGATGTTTTATTACTCTTATTGCCACTGTGGTTATTATTTTCTGGATTTGTATGGAATTTACCTGAAAAATGGGATAATTGCCAAGGAGAAATTATTCCCTATGTCTACGAAGGAAAAACCTTATCGCTTTGTATTGACCAACCGCAAGACCGTGTTTTATTAAATGAATATTATGCTAGAGATGCTCGGAAAGCAGAAAAGCATGCAGAGGTGGATAGCTTGGCTCGACTGGTAGAAAAATCTTTAGGAAAAGGTATTTTTGATGCTGTTTTATCAAGGGATGAGTCGGATGTTGCGCCTTTAAGAGCAGCAGTCAAATCCTTTTTTGGAAATATGGGGACGCTTTATTATAACCATGGTGTTCAGTTGTTTGATAAGAGTGCCGAGGTAGAAGGGGATGCTGAGGCAAAAGCTGAATTACGCGATGAAGTTTGTTATAATTTTGACCGAGCAGTCGCCTTTGATAGCTTGGATGTCACCCTTCAAAAAGCGGTCAGGTGGTGTTTGAAAAATCAAATAAAATCTGTCAGTTTGCAAGGTCAAGTGCTGAATCCGACGACGCAAAGACCTGTAGCTAATGCAAAAATTACTTACTTAGGCCAAACAGCAGCTACCAATTCATCTGGACAATTTGCGCTGAGTATTGCTAAAAAATCTATTGATGCGGAAAAGGTTGCCTTGAATGTCCGACGTATTGATTATTTATCTCGAGTAGATAGTTTTGATTTACAAAAAGTGGATAGAGAGACCTATGCTTTGACGGCACCTATTTATCTGACCCCAGAAGAAAAAGAGGTCGTCAAATATAAAATAGCTGGTGAAGTAAAGGATAAAGCAACTGGGAAAAAAGTATTTGGAAAAGTTGATGTTTACATTAATAATCAACTTGAAGGTACGGTGGACGATAGCCAATTTGCTTTTGAATTAACGAATGAATCCGTAAAAGATGACCAGATTAATATCCGAATTATGGGCGATTATTATGAGCCTTTAGTTCAGATTTTAGACTTAAATAATCATAAAGAAATTAATTTAAAAATTGATTTAACTCCTTTACCAAAAGAGTTTGCAGATGCAGTGGGGTCGCCCGATATTACCGCAGCCGCGGATGGTGCCGAAGCATTTGATTCGCTTGATTATTTACTAACAACAATAATTGAAACTAGAGAAGCCTTTACGCCTTTCAGTTTTGAAACACCCATTCCTAAAATGGAATTGATTCCTGCGGATACTTTTATGATGGGTGATGTCTTGGGAGATAAAGTGAACACGAATGAAACCACCCATACGGTAGCTTTAAATGCCTATTATTTAGGCGTTTATGAGGTGACTTACGAAGAGTTTGACCGTTATACTAAAGCCAAAAGAGTTCAATTGTATCCAGATAATGGATGGGGGAGAGGTCAACAACCCGTAGCTAATATTAATTGGTATGAAGCCATCGAATATTGTAATTGGCTAAGTGCAGAACATGGTTATGAACCTGTTTATGAGATTGATAAAACAATAAAAGATGAAACCAATCAAAATGAACAGGATACTTTAAAATGGGTAGTTACGCCTAAATGGGAAGCGAGTGGCTATCGCTTACCTACGGAAGCGGAATGGGAATATGCAGCCCGCCAAGGTGGCCAAAATATCCGTTTTGGAAATGGCCTGAATCAAACCAATCCTGACCAAATTAATTTTAATGGAAGTGTCCCTAATACAGTCCCTTATATAGTTATTGGCGCAGACCGAGGACAACCCGTTGTGGTAGGTAGTTTTGCGGCGAATACATTGGCGTTGTATGATATGAGTGGTAATGTAAAAGAATGGTGCTGGGATTGGTTAGGAGATTATGCAATTGAACCGCTTTCTGATAATCCAAAAGGGGTAGAAACAGGGACTTTGAAAACTACTCGTGGTGGTGGTTTTGACCAATCTGGTATGGAGGCTCGAACAACTGCGCGTTTCGGAACAGACCCTATGTTGAAAAAAGGAATGGGTTTCCGACTTTGTCGTGGTGCTAATTAAGGCGGAAACCTCATTAACCTCATCACCTCATTAACCTTATTACCTCATTTTTATTGGAATTCTTACCGACAAGCAGTAATATTGACCTTTTATAAAATTTATGATTACTTCCCTTAGTATATTGATTCCTGCTTATAATGAAGCGAATACTATCGTGTCCATACTCGATAGAGTGCTAGAAGTGGAACTGATTAATAATATCACTAAGGAGATTATTGTCATAGATGATTGTTCTTCCGATGGTACTTTTGAGTTGGTCAAAAACTACATTAAAGCTCACCCAAAAGCCGCCATTCGATTAGAACATCACGAAAAAAATAAGGGGAAAGGGGCTGCCATTCATACGGGTATTAAATCGGCAACAGGAGATTATTTGATTGTCCAAGATGCGGATTTAGAATATGACCCGATGGAGTTTAATGAATTGTTTAAACCCATTTTTTATGATAAAGCGGATGTGGTATATGGGTCTCGATTTATGGGAAGTAAACCTCATCGAATTCTGTTTTTTTGGCACACTATCGGCAATCGTATCTTGACTTTTTTATCCAATATGCTAACTAATCTGAATCTGACCGATATGGAAACGTGCTATAAATTATTTCGGTCAGATATTATTAAAAAAATTCATCTACAAGAAAATCGGTTTGGCTTTGAACCTGAGGTCACTGCTAAAATTGCCCGTATTCCCGGTATTAAAATATACGAAGTGGGTATTTCTTATTATGGTCGAACTTATGAAGAAGGGAAAAAGATTAATTGGAAAGATGGATTTCGGGCAATCTACTGTATTTTACGATATAATTTGTTTAAATAGGTAGAGAGACAGAGAGGCTGATAAGGTTGATAGGGTTGCCAGCCTCATAAACCTCATCCCCTCATCCCCTCGAAAATGAGTCAACTCCAATATTTAACTGCTGTACAATACCCGCTTTGGGATGATTTTGTAGAAAGGTCGCCACAGGGAGCTATCTATGCCAAATCTTGGTATTTGCAGGCTTTAAACTGCCCGTTTCAATTGTTAGCTGTAATGGATGGAGAGCGGATTATTGCAGGAATCGCTTTAACTAAAAATGGGCGTGGAGAGTATGCTAATCCTTATTTGGGCAAATATTTAGGCGTTTATTATGCTGAATTTGATGGGAATTTTTATACGCAAGAAACAAAGCGTAGGAAAGCAACCGAATTATTATTATCAGAACTGGTCAAATTACCTACCTTCAACTACTTTTTTCATCCCAATTTTGAGACTTATTTACCTTTTCATAAAAATGATTTTGATAATCGTTTACGGTATTCTTATTGGATAAACCTCAAAGCACAATCTTTGTCCAAAATCGAGGAACAATTCCATAGTAAATTGCGGTCAGAGCTTAAGTTTGCTCAGAAGCAAAACTATCAATTGGTGACCGATATTGATATTGCTTCCTTTTATAAAATTTGCAAACAAACTTTTTTGCAGAAATCTGCTAGATTCCCTTTTACTGCCGCTTTTTTTGAATCTTATTGTCAACAACTTATTGACTTGGAAATCTTAAAAATTAGGGGCATTAAAAATGAAGCTGGGCAGTTAATGGCAGCGATTGGTTTATTAAGGACGCCCAAGGTGACAACTTTAATCTTAAGTGGATTTGATAAAAAATATATCGGACGTGGAGCGAATGAGTTATTGATTTATGAAGGTATTCAATTAGCAAAAAAACAGTCTGATTGGTTTGATTTTGAAGGCTCTATGATTCCCGAAATAGAATCTTTTTATCGGAAATTTGGTGGAGCGTTTAGACCTTACATGACGGTTTATAAAGTCAATACTAGGCAATTTTTAGTTAATCAATTGAGGAAGCTAATACGAAAATAGACCGATTAAATTACAAAAGGGCTAAAAAGCTTTTCCGCCTCTTAGCCCTTCCGCCTTTCCGCCTCCAATATTACCTCGCTAAAGTCAACTCACCAGAGAAAACTTCTGTTTTTCCATCAATGAAAGTAATTTCAGTCATGTAAACATAAACTGCATTTGGGGCTATCTGCCCATTGAAAGTTCCATCCCAACCATGATTAATTTGCCCATTGAAAGTTCCTCCTGTATCAATGTTTGGTACAAAACTAGATGGAGATTGATAAACTTGTTCGCCCCATCTATCAAAAATCTGTAAAGTATTGACGGATAAAGCATCTGTGCTCGTAAAAATGGTGAATAGGTCATTTAGACCATCTCCATTCGGACTAAAAATATTTGGTATAAACACTCTTCGGGTAGTAGACAAATAAACGATGACGGATGCTTCTTTGATACACCCATTGTCATCGCTTACTGTAAGTGTGTAAGTGGTAGTACTCGTAGGTGTGGCCTGAGGATTCGGACAGTCTGTACAGCTCAATCCTTCTGGTGGTGACCATTCGAAATTGACATCTGTAGTGGCTGCAAAGTCAGCAGGTAATTCTAAGTTATTCCCAAGGTTTAAGATTAGGTCGGAAGGTAAATTAACAGATAAGCCAGAAGGCTCTGGTATAGTAGCATCAACATTTGCCGTACAACCGGCTGCATCTCTTACGGTAATCTCATAAGATTCACCTGCATCTACGACAAAACGATTGCTACCGCTGAAATTAATTCCGTCTAAGGAATAACTTAAAGCGCCTCTGCTATTTTCTACATCTTCAACGGTAACGATACTTTCTGTTTCTAATTCGCAGATAGAAGAACTATCTACTATAGCTAAAGCGGTTACTTCTGCTGGTTCAATTACTTCCAAAGCAGTTACGACTTCATTACAAATCCCAGTCGCATCTGTTACTGTAATATCATACATTCCTGGCACTAATCCGGTTAGATTGTCTCCTGTACCAGTATCTGTTCCATTATCCCAATTATAAGTGAAGGGTGCATTTTTTCCTGTGGCAGTAATTTCTAATTCGCCATCATCCATTCCAAAGCAACTCACTTCATTAGGAATTGCATCTACATCTATCCATCCGTCCATTTTGACGATTACTTCTTCTGTTTTAGTACAGCCATTTTCATCTGTAACAGTAAGCATATAAGTGCCTTCATTTAAGTTTTCAATTTTGGTCGTTCGGTCTACACCATTACTCCATTCGTAGTTGATATTTCCCATTCTATTGATGTCCATGATTTCAATGGCTCCATCTAGACTATTGGCACAATTGGCAAAAGTAATGGCAATATCTACTTCAATTGGTTCTGGTGCATTGACTACTTCTGTCAAAACACTGCTACCATTTTTATCATCTCGAATTCTTATGGTATATGTTCCACCTTCAATATTTTGAATAGTAACTGGCGTGTTAAGTTGGTTGGAAATGACACTATCTACTTCGCCTGTTGTTGTATTAGTATAGACAATCGTAAAAGGTGCAGACCCTCCTTGAATATCAATGACCATTGTAGTGACATCATCAGAACAAGCTAAAGCACCAACTGTAGCGGTTGCGGTTGCGTCTAATTGGTCAGGACAAGGTGCGCCCTCGAAACCATTATTGTCAAAAGCATTGAATGGACCTATTCCAGAAACTACGAATAGATTTCCTACATTAATATTTGCACTATTAAATATAAATGGGTCGGTTACATTATTTATGAAGCTGATATCACTTAAACAAATTGCATTATTTTCAAAAGTGAAAATAGGGACAAAGACGTCCTGCATAAATTCTACATTATCAATCAACCCTCTTAAAGAAATAGTATAATAATCAAAACTATTATTTTCTGGTGGTGCTTGAACGAAAGAAGACCTTTCCCAACTACCATTGATGTTTTCTAAATTGGCCAAATCAAGCCCGCCAGTAGGCGCTATGATGGTCAAGGTAGAATTGGTTATAATATTGAATGGTGTTAATAAATCTCTATCCATTGCAATGGATACTTGATAAGTCGTATTATCAGCTAATAATTCAATCTTTGTCCTTACTTGTGCAGAAAGGTCAAGCGCAAATATTGCTATGATGATAACGCAAAATAGGTATTTAATACTACGCATGGGTTGCCTTTATTTCTTGTTGTTACTAGACTTGAATAAGTCTATTTGAAAGTTTGAGTATTAACTTTTTCAAATAGTTAAGAGGGAGTAAATCAAAAATTTCTCCCTCTTAACTATTTGACAAGCTTATCGTGTTACGGTTATAGGGCCAGAGAAAACTTGTTCTTCATCATTGACGACTATCTTGACCACATAGAAGTAAATGCCATCTGGTGAAAGTCTTTTGTCAAAAGTTCCATCCCAACCTTCATTATTTGTATAGTTTTCTTTGCCGTATATTTTATTCCCCCAACGATTATAAATTAATACACTATTCTCTGGATAGCTCTCTATATTTTTAATAGTGAATACATCATTTATGCCATCATTATTTGGGCTAAAACCAGTGTAAAAGAGTAAACCTTCTTCATTAACAGTCACTCTCACTATGGTCGTATCACAAATGTTACCATTACACAATTCTAGACAGAAGAAATCTTTTCCTAAGAAGTCTGCATTTGGCATGTAGCCAAAGCATTCATCTGTTTCTCCATCAATGCCACTTAGTATCCCAGCTGATGGGTCATTACAAACATTAATGGTCAAGTTTGTCGTTCCTGTTTCATCTGTGTTTAAGCACTGATCACGGATTGGTGTATTGACTAAAGTGACTAAATCTAAAGTATCCATCCCATCATCTAAGCCTTGTACTTTGATATACAAATCATCTTCACAATCATTTAATGGGTCTTTTAAGGTATATTTGGTGATGCCTCTTGTATTGGCCAAAACGATACTTTGAAACATCGTGTTCATGGTATTCAATTCTAGTTCTGCTACTTGACTAGCACCACTTGGCTGAACATTTAGACTGCCATAATTATTAGCAGTAGAAAAGCCTTGAATTACCTCCAATTCTTGATTAACTACCCAGTTCGCTTGGAAATCAAAATTGTTCATTTTGACAACCAACTCTTCGATGGTGTTAAACTCAAAATCTCTAAGTGTATCGTTGTTGACAGACCATTCAGTTACTGTAAATGGCGCTGTACCCATGTCAAATAATACCTTATATGGATAAAAAACTGAAGTTTGCATACATTCTCCTATTCCTACTTGTTGTAATTCGTCGCCAATATAAAATTGGTATTCAGAAAGATCCATATTGGCAATAGGTATACATGCGGTAGCCTCCAATCCTGACACAAACGCATTTAGCGTATCCAAACCTGTTAATAGATTACAAGATGTTTGCTCACATGTCGTTCCTACATTAATATTTTCATAAACCAAAGTACATCCAGAAGCTCCTGTAATAGTCAAACTATAAGTGGAATCTGAACTTAATCCTTCTCTCATTGGACCAGAAGCTTTGTTGGGTTCCCAACAAAAAGTAAATCCATTATTATTGCCATTGACAACGACACTTACGGTCCCATCATCTTCATCACAACTAGCTGGAGTGGTTTCAATTACTGGATCCCATAATTCGGTGTCTTCTCCAGGGGTTAAGGTGAACTCTTCTGTAATCGTACAGCCGCTTTCTCCTGTAATTGTTATGGAATATAGACTGCCTTCTGGAATAGGATTGGCTTCAAAAGTTAAGATGTTATCCGTAGCATTTTCATTTTCATAAGGTCCACTACTAATCGTAAAATCTGTAATGGTCTCATTTAATTCTAATTGAACGGTTCTATCACTTTCACTACAAATCATCTGATCACCAGGTGGGGTCGTTATTCTTAAGTCCGCTTGTGGACTGATTTCGACAGGATTATTAGTAAATGCTGCATCACAATCACTACCTTGAATACGGACCATTAAGTCATAACTTCCTTCTGCTAAATCTCCGAAATTTCCACTGTCTTGCCAAGTTGTTCCTCCATCAATACTATATTCTAATACCTCTGCTGCATTAGCACTGGTAGCAGTAATAACTATTGCTCCTTGTTCATTTTTACAAACATTTGGAGCAGTTACATTTACATCAACGATGCTTGGTGCTCCTTCTATGACTAAACTGACACTTTGTGGCCAAGCAGTCGTACAAACTTCATCGGCATTGGCTACTAAGATTTCAAAATCTCCTGCCCCTAAGTCATCAAATTGTGGGTTGTCTTGGAAAGTTACTCCATTATCAATACTATATTTTAAGGTTCCTTGCCCACCGTCGGCAGTTATTACTATTTGACCATTTGCCATACAGTTGGTAGGCTGAGTAGCCATTACTTCTGCAATATTTGGTACATCTAGGATATTGACCATTAGCGTATCTGAATCCATACATCGACCTGTTTCTGTACTCATTAAGATATATTGAGTAGCAGTAGTTGGTGTGATTTCTGGAGAGGAACAATCTGTACAACTAATATCTCCATCTGTTATCCACATGAAGTTACCTGTGCCTCCTACTGGATTTAAGGTAATTGTTTCTCCTGCACATACATCAAGGTCTGCACCTAAACTTACTTCAGGACATAGAATTAAAATAGTCGTATCTGAAAGTGTGGCATCATTCGCGTCGAAATGTACAATACAAATCGTTTCGCTTTGATTGAAATGATCATCTGTAGTAATATCGAAACAGTTACTACCATCTGTAAGGGTAGTGATTACCGTTCCTTCTGCATTACACAAAGAAACCGTTCCTAAATTTCCATTAGCAATATCTAATTCGTCTCCTATACAAACATTGGTTGTTTCTTCTACTGGTAAGGTTAAATAGATAGTATCGGTTGGATAGTTTGTTGTTGGGGTTACTGGGTTGTCATCTTCTAAATCCTCCCCACAATCTGAAATAACGTTACTATCTGTACAGATTATAGTTAAATCCGTACCTGTTTGTGCAACCGTTAATTGTTGACCAACCCACTCACTAGCATTACCATAAAATGGATCTACAAAATTCTCTACTAAGTATACTTGATCACCAGTACAATTACCACTATTTTCAAAAGAGAATAAGGCTAATTTTTCTCCTGCTGTGTATTCGATAGTTCTGGTTCCCAGTGAGGTTAAACCAAAAGAAATATAATCAAATTCTGGAGCTTCTGTTGGTGCATTTGTTCGACCACTAACCTCAAAATTTGCTCCGCCTACCAGGCTTTCAAAATTAGTAACATCAAAGGTTCCTGTTGGGACTTTAATTGAAAATAATGCGGTTGGTGTAGTATTCTGAGGTACGGAAATTGTCACAGTCGGAATTACTGAAATTGTGAATTTTCCATCTTCAGCGTCTAATACCATTGTATAAACACAATCAGTATTTGGGTCGCCTCCACCTCCGTCACCACCGCCATCTCCTCCGCCATCTGGACAAGCTGCAGCTACTACGACTTCTTCTGTTGCATCATGACATGGTAAGTCTTTTCCTCTTACCCAAGGTTGGTAGGTACCAGCAGCTAAACCTGTGAACAAACCGTCATTTTCTAACCAAGTAGCACCTTGGTCTAAACTATATTCTAAGGTGGTTCCTGCTAGTCTGGCTGCTGCTTCTACTGTTATCGTTCCATCCGACATCATACAATTATCTGGTGTAGAACTGGTTCTAATAATGACTGCATCAGTTGCAGGTCCTAATTCTACTACGCCGTGATCTTTAAAGCATAAACCACCTTCATCTGCGATGATGATGACATAAGCTTTAGCAGAAGCTAAACCTGTAAAGAGCGGTTCTGATTGGAAAGTAACACCATCATCAATAGAATATTTAAGTGGCGGGCCACCTACTGGATTGGCATATATTCTAATCATACCACCAACTAGTCCACATTCACTAGGATCAGTAGTGATAATAGAGTCTAGTTGCTCACAGGTACTATTACCGGATTGTTCCATTAGACAGTTTGCTGCAGGTCCATAGGTGCCAGAAAAAGCGTTGCCAAATCCAGCGCCAAAAACGGTAATTAAATTTCCTATATTGGCATTTTCGCTATTGGGTGGGAAAAATAGGTCGTCTTCAGTAATGAAATCTAACGTCCCTGTACATTCTCCTATATTTTCAAAAGAAAACAATTCTGTTTCTTCATTAGCGATATAAGCGATATTATCCTTACCTCCACTTAACTCGAAGGCGATATAATCGAAATCAGGATTTTCTGACGGAGCGATGTGCGTACTAGATACCGTCCAATTCCCATTGATGCTATTTACATCACTACTTGGTTTAAAACCACCTGTAGGCACTGTAAATCCTACTTGCATAGAACTCGTAAAATTTGTTGGTGCTGGAAAGGACTCATCTGGTCGTACTTTGACCATGTAAGTTACATTGTCTTCCATCAGCTCTACCGTAAAGAAGAACTGCCCATAGACTGCCGTCTGTAGGGTCATAAACTGGATAATGAGTAAAAAGAATAGTTTTCTCATGATTTTAGCTTTGAAGCATTTCGACTAAAATCATTTGAAAAGATAAAACGGAGAAGTAGATACAAATAACAAAGAGAGACCTAAATTAAGCTTACCTTAATTTAAGTTATCTTGATTATTGTACAAAATGTGGAATATTATTTAAAATTTGAGAACTATTCTTAAAGTATCCAAAAATAAAGCCAAAAAAGTATTGTATATTTTTTATTATTATTTGAATAATGCACTAAAACTAAATCACGGAGTTAAGTTGTTGTTTTTTGTATATAAATTTAATTTTTAAAAATATTTAAATGCTTGACAATAAGCCCTATACTTTTTGAAAAGTCGTAAATTAAACAAGACTACTAAAAAATATTTATTTTTCTTTTTAGAAATTTAGACAACCGTGTTTCTTTTATACAATTACAAATAAAACTCAAAAACGATAGTGTGGCATGAATTTTGACCTTTTTAGAATGTTCTATGCCCTTCTAGTTTTAATCCCCCTTTATTCAGATACTCCCCCTAAAGATAGAATATTACAATACAAACAACTAACTAACGACTTTATATGAACAGGGTACTTTTACCAACACTCAAGAATGTACACTTTCCCTTATACTCACATACTCTTGTGGTGAACATTGTTCTAAGCTATGCTTTATTTGTCTCAATGTTAGTTTCCTATATACATAAAACAGAATATTTCCGAACTTTTAGTTCGATTAATATATAATATACAGATTGATTGATATAATTTTAAAACGAACACTTTTCGATTAATTTCTTTCTGAATTTACCTGCTTCCCCTCGCTGATTTATTCATTCCCCCTTATTGAAATTATCTATTTAGAATTTTTTTTAATGAAAAATTAATTTAATTGTCTGATAACCAAATAGTTAAACTTATTTATAAAATTGAATTTCTATTTAGAAATGTTCATTTGAAAAGGTTATAAAACCAATTTAGTAGATGACCAAAATGTGGAAAGCAAAATTTGAGAACTTTTAATTTCCTTTTGATAGGAACAATTTTAGGAATCTGATAAACAAAAATTAGTGTTTAATAATGGAAGGCCAATATCCTCTGCATTTTCATGCTTCTCTTTATCAATTTTGATGAAAGGAATTTTGAAAATAGTAGGGATGTGCCTGATGAAGGTTTAGAGAGAATTTAAAATTTACCCACCTCCATGTTTTCTTCTCTTCGTTACTTTTCCATTTATAGACTACTTTAAGACAAAATGGTAAGCTTACTTTTTTAAGTAGGAATATCCATAATCATCCCCTTTTTGATTTTAGTACACTTTAACTCGTTAACAAATCACTTTTGTTAGCTCTGTCATCGCTGTGCCTAATTTGAGAAAACTTTGAATATTAAATAACTACTTATTAAATCAAGCAAAAAAAAAGTCGCTGATGAAAAAACATTTTCACACCTACAAATTAATAATGGGCATATTGCCCCTCCTCCTTCTGGGGTTCATTTCCTCCATACACGGACAAGTTAAGGAGCAATTTGAATTCAAAATACAGTACATGGCTGAAGAGAACGACTCTACATGGGGTGTTTTCGTGAGGCCTGTTGATGGATTTGCGCCAGGAATGAACACAGCTGTTGTTGGTTCTGGTCAAGTTACCATCTTAATGAGAAATAATAGCGATGGAAGAGATTCCATTCATAATATACAAAGTGTTAGCGGTACTTGGAACTCAGGTTACGATGTCGTTAGAAATGCTTGTGAAGCACCAGATATTACCTACCTTTTCGTAGGTATGAAAGATGGTGATGGCATTGTATTGGAAAATGGAGAAGAAACGCTCTTATTTACCTTCCAAGTGCCCGATGGCTGTCCTGATACATTAGGCTTAATTGACCATTTTGACCCATTCCTTCCTGAGGAATCTAATAATTGTCATGGCAATGGTTCTGGTCAAAACTCTTCTAATAATAACCCTGGACAGGATTTATCAGTCTTTAATTCTAGTACTGGTAGAATCCATAACTGGAAGGATAACTATGCTCCTAGAGCATTTAGTTGTGGGGATTGTGATAGTGATGGTATTGTAGATGGTATTGAAGATACTAATGGAGATGGTATGTTTTCTTCTCCACCTGATTCTTCTGACATTTGTGATGTCTGTGATCCTTTAGGTATCAATATGTTTGCAGCGACTTTAGTTGGTGGTGATACACTGACTATGTGTGGTGAAGTAGGTGAGGATTCTATTGCCTTAATGGTAGAGTTTACTGGAGGCTGGGAACCATTTACAATTGAATTAGAAGAAATAGATTCAGCTACTAATACAACAAGTGTTTTAACATTTACCAATTATTACCCTGGTGACCGTATTTATGTATCTCCGACTACGACTTCGTCTTATCGGATGACTGGAATTAGAGATACTCCACCAACGAATGATCAGGGCACTACTTTTTGTGAATTAACAACTACCGATAGCCTTAAAGGCCTTATAGAAGTAGTCGTTGAAGGGCCTTTGATGATTGATAACGCAGAAGGACCTTTTGATTTTACTGCTTGTAATTTAGATACTTTAGGTTTTGGTGTCACTGCTAGTAATGGCGGAGAAGGAATTATTGAATACCAATGGCAAGTTAGTACTGCTGGACCAGCTGGTCCTTGGACTGATGTTGTAAATGGTACGCCTTATGCTTTTGCTACTACTGACTCGATGATTATCAGTAATCCACTTGGATTAGATGGTAATTTTTATCGAGCAAAAGTATTTACTGAAACTTGTGATACTTTATACTCTATTGTAGCAGAATTAGGGGTTGACGGACCATTTATTATCGATGTTCAACCAATCGACCAAAATGCTTGTGCGAAGGAAGATCCTATTTATTTCTTTACAGAGACTTCTGTTGGACAAGGTGTTTTTAATCGTAGATGGCAGGTAGATAGATTAGATGGGAATGGCTTTGTGGATTTAGCTGCTTCTGATACCTTTAATTTTGGTACGCGTACGGATTTAAATCCTACACCTGAGATTGAAAGAGCTTATTTTGATACCGTATTTGTTGATACGGCTGCTTTTTATATGAACCAATGGCAATTTAGATTAGCTGCAGTTGGTGATAATATTCAAGCTTGTACGGAGATATATACGGATGAAGTTACTTTAAATGTGGAAGGTCGAATCTTTATTGATGACCAACCAGATGATGTACTTATCTGTTCTGATACAGTAGCTTGTTTTTCTATTGCACATAGCAATCAAGCAGATAATGGAAATATGGAATTCCAGTGGTATGTACAAGAAAGAGGTGCTTCCACTTGGACCGCTATTTCTAATGATGGAACTTATTCAGGAACGCGTTCTGACACTTTATGTGTAACGAACCCACTTGGACGTGATAGTTTTGCTTATCGAGTAGATGTTTGGACAACAGAATGTGATATTATTACTTCTGATGCGGCTTACTTAAATATTGATGGACCAATTTTATTTGATGATGATCCAGATGATATTATTGTTTGTGCGGAAGAGGATCCAAATATTTTTGCGGTAGAAACTTGGATGGGCCAAGGGGCTTTAAATAGAAGATGGCAGATTAGTACCGATGATGGTGCTACTTGGGATTATTTAACAATCTCTGGAGTCTATTCCTTAGGTATTGATTCTACAAGTAATCCTGCACCTGGTTTTGAAATAGCTTATCATGATACCTTACATATCAATACCGCTACTTCTAGTATGGACCAGTACCAATATCGTTTAGCGGTTATTGGTCAAAGTGGTGGAAATTGTGAGGAAACATACTCTGGTGAGGCATTGCTTACAGTTGAAGGACCTATTACTATTGCTCCAGCTAATCAGCCGGTTGATGTTTTTATTTGTTCTGATACAACGGCATGTTTTAGTGTAAGTGTGGACTCTGAATCTTCTTCTGGTGACATTACTTACCAATGGTTTGAGAAAGCTAGAGGTGCGACAACTTGGACACCAATTGCCAATGATGGTACTTACTCTGGTGCGCGTACAGATACGTTATGTGTAACCAATGTATTAGGTCGTGATGATTATTCTTACCATGTAAGAGTGCAAACTGATTTTTGTTCAACGATTTTGTCTGATTCTGCTTTCTTACAAGTAGATGGACCAATCTCTTTTAATACAAATGCAGAAGATATTACTGTCTGTGCAGATGAAGATCCTAATGTTTTTGCTGTCGAAACTTATATGGGACAAGGTTTCCTAGATAGAAGATGGCAAGTAAATAGAAATGATGCGAATGGTTGGGTAGACTTGGCTATCGCTGCACCGTTTTCTTTAGGCATTGATTCTTTAGATAATCCTGATGTAGGATTTGAAAAAGCTTACTACGATACTTTACATATTAATACTGCAGATGCTACGATGAACCAATGGCAATTTAGATTGGCTGCGATTGGACAGAATAGCGGAAACTGTGAAGATTCTTACTCTATTCCTGTGACATTGACGGTTGAAGGTGCAATTGATTTTGTTGTACAACCAGTAGATGTTGCTATCTGTTCGGATACAGCTGCTTGTTTTGGTGTAACTATTTCTAGTGAAACTGGAGAAGGAACGATTGAATACCAATGGTTCGAACAAGCTAGAGGAACGGCTTCTTGGGTACCTCTTTCAAATGATGGTAATTACTCTGGTGTTCGTTCTGATACTTTATGTGTAACGAATGTTTTGGGTCGAGATAGTTTCTTATATCGAGTTGAAGTAAAAACTGGACTTTGTGCTATTATTACTTCTGATTCTTCTCTACTAAGAGTAGATGGACCGATTATTTTTAATGCAAATCCAGAAGATTTCACTGTCTGTGGTTCTGAAGATGCTAATTACTTTGCTGTGGAAACTTTCATGGGACAAGGTGTTTTAGATAGAAGATGGCAGGTGAATAGAAATGATGGGAATGATTGGGTGGATTTATCTATTGCAGGTATTTACAGTTTAGGCATTGATTCTATTGCTAACCCACCACTTGGTGAGGGGGCAGAGATTGCTTACTACGATACATTACATATCAATACTGCAGATGCTACGATGAACCAATGGCAGTTTAGATTAGCTGCTTCTGGACAAAATAGTAATAACTGTACAGATATTTTCTCTAGAGAAGCGATCTTGACAGTAGAAGGACCATTGACGATTGATGTACAGCCTGAAAGCATCTATTTATGTTCTGATACGGCGGCTTGTTTCGGAGTTTCTATTATCAATGAAACAATGGAAGGCAACGTTCAATATCAGTGGTATATTCAAGAAAAAGGCGATGCGCCTACTGACTGGGCACCACTTTCTTCTAGCGATGGCCGATATGCAGGTGTTCGTTCAGATACACTTTGTGTCTTATTCATTGCTGGACAAGATAGTACTAGGTACCGTGTTGGAATTAGAACTACTGAATGTAATGAAGTATTATCTAATCCTGCTTTACTTCAAGTAGATGGACCAATTGCGTTTGTCACTGATCCTTCTGATGAAACGATTTGTGCAGAAGAAGATGATATTTATTTCGTCTCTGAAGCAACGATTGGACAAGGTAGAATGAATACGTTCTGGGAAGTTAGTACCGATGATGGCGCTTCTTGGAATGCAGTAGACTTGTCTAATCCTGATTTTGATGCAACGAATAGAGTAATTGGCGATGCCAATACACCAAGTAACACCGCAGATAGTATTTATTATGATACTTTATTTATTGCGCGTGTTGATAATACAATGGATCAATGGAGATATAGAAATACGGCTGGTGGTTTATTAGGCAGTGGTTGTGAAGATGTCAATTCTGCGGATGCTATTTTGACGGTAGAAGGATTGATTGACATTACGATTCATCCTGTAGATGTATCTATTTGTTCTGATACAGCAGCATGTTTCGGTGTGAGTGTTTCTAATGAAACAATGAGAGGTGATATTAAATATCAGTGGCAAACCCAAGCGCCTGGTTCTACCGATTGGATTACCTTGACTTCTGCTGGTGGCAGATATGGTGGGGTAACTTCTGATACGCTTTGTGTAAATAATGTAACTGGATTAGATAGCTTCCTATACAGAGTTTATATCTATACGAATACTTGTGCAAATGTATATTCTGATTCTGCTAGATTGAGTGTAGCTGGTCCAGTTGACTATGTCGCTGAAC
Organism: uncultured Saprospiraceae bacterium; assembly: GCA_937974625.1. Lineage (GTDB taxonomy): Bacteria > Bacteroidota > Bacteroidia > Chitinophagales > Saprospiraceae > JAFMDF01. The sequence continues at coordinate 17,273 of CALJVJ010000219.1, read as the reverse complement.
CACAAGATGCATCAATCTGTGCAAACGAAGATGCGACTTTCTTCAATGCAGAAACAACAATTGGCCAAGGTGGATTAGTAACTCGATGGGAATTGAGTGAAGATACTGGGAAAACTTGGATTCCAGTAGATGAAAGTTTACCAGTTTATACTTTTAGTAGTACAAAAACGACTAATCCTTCTCCTGATATTGATAGTACTTATTACGATACTTTACATATCAATCCTGTAGCTACAGCAGATATGGATGGCAACTTATACCGTGTGGTTTCTAGTGGATTAAATGGAACTAGTTGTAAAGACATTCCATCTGAGCCGGGTAAATTGATTATTCATGGACCATTAACTGTTCTTGAGCATCCTCAAGATGATGTAGTTTGTTCTGGTAAGCCAGCTATCTTTAGAGTAAATGTTGCTAATGCAGCTTCTGGAGATGTTGACTTCTTATGGCAGCTTTCTACAAATAATATGAGTTGGTTTGATATTAATGTAAATACTTCAGTTTATAATGGAGGTAGAGATTCTGTCTTGAGTATTAGTGATGTAGCGAGTGTGGTGAATGGAGACAGAGATAGTATTTTTTATAGAGTAGTTTATGGTACTAATTTATGTGATGGCGATACGTCTAATGCTGCCTTACTTAAAGTAGAAGGACCATTTGAATTTGATAACCCTGAAGATCACCCGCATGATACAATAGTATGTGCTGGCGAAACAATTATCTTCAATGCTAATCCTACTAACTATGGATTTGGAGATATGATGTTCCAATGGAAAGTCAATACGACTGGTTTAGCAACCGATTGGGCAGATGCGGACTTACTTTCCTTGACAGGAGGTGGTACGGTAACTGGTGCTCAGACGACTCAGTTAGTCATTAATCCTTCGGTGGATGATAGAGCTTTATTAGATAGTGCCTTATTCAGATTAGATATCACATCGGGCGTTTGTCCTGATGAAACTTCTTCCGAAACGGCGATTGTTAGAATTGATGGTCAATTGACTTTCACGCTACAGCCTCAAGACACCGTTAACTGTGCGGATAAAGGAGTTATCTTTTTTGCTAACGTAAACAATGAAGGATTTGGTGGAAACCTATCTGTTCAATATAGATGGCAAGAATATGAGCACAGTACTATGACTTGGAGAGATTTAGAGAACGAAGGTGTCTATAACGGTGCGAGTACAGATACTTTAAGTATCGATATTACCACTGGATTAGATTCTAACCAATACCGAGTAGTGGCTTGGACAGCTGTTTGTAATGAAGTTACTTCTGATGCAGCTTACTTGATTGAAGAAGGTTCTGTAGATTTTACAGACCATCCAGTAGATGTGATTATTTGTTCTGGTGAAGCGACTTCGTTCACTGCTAGAATGGTGAACTCTACAGGTCAAGGCGATAATATATTGAACTGGCAGATTAGTACCAATAATGGTATTTCTTGGTCCAACATCGATACGGGTACTGAGCCTCTATTTTCAGATGCTATTACGGGACCAAATTTAACTCCTGCTTTAGATGATTCTACGACTACCGAAATGTTTACAACATTGAGCGTTAGTGATGTGGAAGGAATGCAAGGATACCGTTTCAGAGCAGCTGCTACTAGTACTTTTTGTGATACTGTTTACTCTCAATTGGCTAAGTTAACCGTTGAAGGACCATTTATCGCAACGTTGACTGGACCAGCTACTGTTTGTGCAAACGAAGGTACCGTGATTGAAGCGAATGTTGTAAACTTAGGTGCTGGATTGCCTCAATTAACTTGGCAGTACAAAGGACCAGATTCTACTGACTTTGCGAATGTACCAACTACCTGGGATATTTTCCACGGAGAAGAAACCAACGGTATTGGTATCAAAACATTGACAATAGACTCTGTCTTAAATGAGCCTTCTAGACTTAACGATAACGCAATTGTTGATACCTTCTTTACTTTAAATAATTATGAGTTTAGATTAGCAATTGTCTCTGATACTTGTGAGGTAGCGGTATATTCTGATACTTTCACCTTAAATGTTGTATCGGATAGAATCGGTGGTTGTGATTGGGATTTAGATGGTCTTGATAACACAACTGATTTAGATGATGATAATGATGGATTGACGGATAGTGTTGAAGCTTATATTACGACGTATCCTGGTTCTGAACCACAGGACTCTGTGAATCAGTTTGATACAGATACAGATAACAACAGTGTTACGGATAACGAAGAGGATGCGGATGAAGATACGATTAGCAATGGTGAAGAAGTGGATGATGATGATGGTGATGGTCAATCTGATGGGGTAGATTCTTCTACGGGTGTATTCACAGGTTTCCCTGCGATGCCAGACCCATCTGATGAAGATCCAGATGATATTTTCAATGGTGATCCATTAGATCCTTGTGATCCTATTCTTAGTCCTAGTTGTATTGGTGTTGTTTTAGATATCAATGTTAAACTACAAGGTGCAATGCCTGACTTAGGTAATGATTCAGGTGATGGTATTTTGATGAAGGATAAATTGAGATCTGAGAAATTAATACCAAGAACTTCTCCTTATGAAGCGTTCAAAGTACGAAATGATTCAACGGGTAATATTGAGCCAGCTTTTGTACATGTAAAGAGAGATAGTGTGGTGGAAGAAATTCCTGTAGCAGATAGTGCAGCTGTCTTTGGAGCGAACGGATTTGTCGGGACTTCTTCAGATAATGCAGTAGTTGATTGGGTCTTCGTAGAGATTCGTGATGGATCTAAATTAGATAGTGTGGTTACTACCAGAGCCGCTCTTTTACAAAGAGATGGGGACGTTAGAGATCATAGAGTCTTCTCTGATCCTAGAAAAATGGATGCAGATGGCTTTGCTTATTTGACTTTCGATAGCACATTGGCGGGTGATTATTACGTAGTCGTTCGACACCGTAACCACCTTGGGGTAATGACCAATACAGCTGGTTTGTATTCTCCAATTGTGACTAAAATAGATTACACAGATAAGGACTTTAATCCTTTAGGTATTCATTCTCAGAGAATGAATTTTGATAGCACAGAGCAGTATATGTGGGCAGGTGATGTTACTTCTGATAGAAAAGTTATCTATCAAGGACCTGGAAACGATATTGATGATATGTTCTTCCGTGTGATTGGGCATCCTCAGAATCAAGTTGACAACTTAGACAACTTTATTGTGCCTGGTTATTATCGAACAGATTACAACTTGGATGGTCGATCTATCTTCCAAGGACCGAATAACGATAGGCAATTATTGATTTTCAATAGTATTCTGGCTTTCCCAGATAATAAAGTCAAGTTCTTGGCGAATTACGTCATACTTGAACAGTTGCCATAATTGTAAAAATGGAAATAGGTATCGAATAGTTGGTTGAGACTGACTATTTGATACCCAATTTCTTTGATTTATAAGTAATCGATTTAATTAAAATCATTATTTAATACACGGATTGTAGGGTATAAAAATTAAAATAGTAATACGCTTATTTTATACCCTACTATCCATAATCTTATTCCCTTTTTTTCGACTATTGAATAGCCCATTTTGAGGGCATTTTTATAGTTAATAAAAATAACCTACTAATCTTTTAAATTTTTTACTGCTTGTAAAAGCACCTCTTCCGTTTTGTGTGGATTCGAGTTAACCACCATACTTTTTATAATGGAACAAGTAAAATGATTTAAATGGAAATGCTATTAAAATGCAAATTAACAAATCACTATTAAGATTTTGGGGTGTACTCCTTGGAATGGTTGTTTTTTCACTTTCCAGTTTTGCCCAAATAGAATTAACCTTGCAGTTAGAAGCAGATGGGGCGACCTATACTGTTTATGCTAAAGCACCAGCGAATTCTGGTATTTCTTCCAATACTATTACAGGTACTGGGCAAATAACAATTGTTGCGCCTACTGGGTTTCAATTAATCGACTTTCAAGAACTCGGTGGAGAATGGGATGGCGGTCGAACTAGGGTTAATCAACCTATTGAAGATCCTGAACATGATTATATTTCTTTTGGACTTACTGGGGACAGTGGTCCTAAAGCAGTTTATGTTCCGGGACAAGAAACGGCGCTTTTTTCTTTTAAAGCCGATGGTGGATGTTATACAGATGATTTAATTCGTTTAATAGAAAATTTTGGAGATACGTTTGCTAAATTACCGAACTCTGAAAACTCTAATCCAGGTAATGAATTAGGAATCATTGATTTAGGTAATGGCTTGGCAAGATTTAGATATGCTAAAAATTATGAACCCTTTGCAGCTGATTGTCGAGATAATGATGGTGACGGCATTCCCAATGGTATAGAAGATTCCAATGGAAATGGCGTGGCCGATGATGGGGAAACAGACCTTAATAACCCTGATTCTGATGGAGATAATATTGGCGATGGAGAGGAAGATTTGAATCATAATGGCATGAATGAGGACGGCGAAACCGACCCTTTAGATAAATGTGATCCTAAAATTACAGATCCTTCTTGTGACTTTGACAGTGATGGTATTCCTAACGAAACCGACCCTGATGATGATAATGATGGAGTGGATGATACCGATGATGTTGATAAATTTGACCCACAATCTGATTCTGATTTTGATGGAGTTGCAGACGAGACAGAAACAACTAATGGTAGTGATCCTCTAGATCCTTGTGATCCTGATAATACAGTGAATGCTTGTAATGGAGTGGATAATGATGGTGATGGATTTTTTGAAGGTATTCCTACTACTGATCCTCAGTTTGATCCTAATGATGCAGACCCTTGTGTACCTAGTAATGCTTCGCCTACTTGTGATTTAGATGGCGACGGTGTTATTAATCAGTTAGACGATGATGATGATTCGGATGGCGTTTTAGATGTAGATGATGTGGATCCTTATGACCCAAATTCTGATTCGGATGCGGATGGTATTTCTGATGATGTGGAATCTGGTGATAATGATATTTATGATGCTGGAATTGATACAAATCCATTGGATGCAGATAGTGATAATGATGGTATATTAGATGGTGTGGAAGATGCTGACCAAGATGGTATTAGAGACCCTGAGGAAACGGACCCATTAAACATGGATACAGATGGTGATGAAATAAATGATGGTATCGAGGATGCCAATCAGAATGGAACACAGGATGGAGACGAAAGTAATCCATTAGATATTTGTGATCCTGAACCAATCTTCCCGTCTTGTGATTTTGATGGCGATGGTATTATTAACCAAACAGACCCTGATGATGATAATGATGGAGTAAGGGATGAAAATGATTTAGATCCATATGACCCAGATTCTGATTCGGATAAAGATGGGTTGACAGATTCTGATGAGACAGGTGGAGATGGCATGTATGATCCTACCGAGGATAGCAATCCGTTGAATCCTTGTGATCCTAATGTCAATACAACACTTTGTATTAAAATTGATGAGGATGGTGACATGTTTTACCCTAATTATCCTTTTGATCATGAGCAATATGACCCAGATGATACAGATGCTTGTGTGCCTAATTTTATGGCAAATGCATGTGATTTTGATGAAGATGGGATTCCTAACGCAACTGATGATGATGACGATGGCGATGGTGTTGCGGATTTAAATGATATTGAAAACTTTAATCCAAATTCTGATTCTGATGGTGATAATATCCCTGATATTGTAGAAACAGGTGGAGATGGAGTCTATAATCCTGGAACGGATACAGACCCATTAGATGATGATACAGATAATGACTTTATTCCTGACGGCGTGGAAGATGCCAATCAAGATGGTATTCAAAACGCTGGAGAAACAGACCCAATTAATGATGATACAGATGGAGACGGTCTTTTAGATGGCCAAGAAGATGCTAACCAAAATGGTATGCTAGATGAAGGCGAATCTGACCCAACTAATCAGTGTGATCCTCAAGTAGGAGACGCTGGGCAATGTGATACAGATGGCGATGGAATAGTTGACGACGAAGATCCTGATGATGATAACGATGGGGTTTTAGATGAAGACGACGCAGATCCTGTTGACCCGAATTCCGATTCTGATAATGATGGTATTACCGATATTATTGAAACAGGAGGTGATGGTAGTTACGATGAAGGGGTTGATTCTAATCCATTAGATCAAGATACCGATGATGATGGTATTTTGGATAACTTAGAAGATGCTAATTTAGATGGGGAAGTTGACCCAGGAGAAACTGATCCTGCTAATCCAGATACCGATGGTGATACTATTTCAGATGGAGATGAGGATGTTAACTTAAATGGTACTCAAGATAATGGCGAATCTGACCCAACGGATGTTTGTGATCCAATTAAGATAGGTGATAGCTGTGATTTTGATGGAGATAGTGTTATCAATTCAGAAGACCCTGATGATGATAATGATGGGGTAGCAGATGGTGATGATGTAGATCCATTTGACCCTGATTCTGATTCGGATGGTGATGGGATTTCTGATGATGATGAAACTGGAAATGATAGTGTTTACCACCCTGAAACGGATACTAATCCTTTGGATGATGATTCGGATAACGATGGTGTAAAAGATAATGATGAAATACGAAATAATAATGACCCACTTAATCCTTGTGACCCAGATGCTAGTAACCCTGCTTGTACAGGTAGTGCAACGGATGAGGACGGGGATGGCTATTTTGCTGATTTCCCTATAGATAACCCACTATTTGATCCAGATGATGCTGATCCATGTGTGCCAGATGACAAAGCTGATAAGTGTGATTTCGAGGGAGATGGCATTGCTAATGAAGATGACCCTGATGATGATAATGATGGAGTTCCAGATGCAGATGATGTGGATCCTTTTGACCCACTTTCTGACTCAGATAATGACGGTATAGCAGATGATATTGAAACTGGTGAAGATGATATATATACTGCTGGAACTGAAACCGACCCATTAGATAATGATACCGATGATGATGGTATTTTAGATGGTGTAGAAGATAGTAATGGAAACGGTACGAAGGATGACGACGAAACCGACCCATTAAATGTAGATACCGATGGTGATGGTATTGATGACGGCGTGGAAGATGCTGACCAAAGTGGTGGTGTAGACCCTGGCGAATCAGACCCACTAACTCTTTGTGATCCTAATGAAACATTCGATGAATGTGATTTTGATGGGGACGGTATCGACAATGCCAATGATCCAGATGATGATGGTGATGGAGTAGCAGATGAACAAGATGTAGATCCATTTGATCCTAACTCTGATAGTGATGGTGATGGTCTGACAGATACAGAAGAAACAGGAAATGATGGGGTTTATAACCCTGCTCAAGATAGTAATCCGACAGATCCTTGTGATCCTGACCCTAACTCAGGTGGTTGTGAACCACAAGATGAAGATGGTGATGGCTTTGAAGGTGGTATTAGCTTAGATGATCCGAATTATGATCCAGACGATAATGATCCTTGTGTACCTAATGCAGCAAATCCAGCTTGTGATTTGGATGAAGATGGTATCATCAATGCTGATGATACGGATGATGATGGTGATGGTGTAGCAGATATAGATGATGCTGATCCAGTAGATGCTAACTCTGATTCTGATTTTGATGGTATTCCTGATAATATTGAAACTGGAGAAGATGGTGTTTACACGGCTGGAACAGATACAGATCCATTAGATTTTGATACGGATGATGATGGTATTCAAGATGGATTGGAAGATGCGAATCAAAATGGTATACAAGATGAGGGCGAAACAGACCCTTTAAATCCAGATTCGGATGGTGATGGTATTGATGATGGCGTAGAAGATGCGAACCAAAACGGACAACTAGATGATGGAGAAAGTGATCCTTTACAATTCTGTGATCCTAATATGGATGATCCTGATAGATGTAATGCTTGTGCTTTAGATCCTACTGGACTAACATGTGATTTTGATGCAGATGGATTGGATAACCAAACAGATAGAGATGATGATGGTGACGGGGTTAATGATACAGATGATGTAGATCCTTTTGACCCAGATTCAGATTCAGATAGTGATGGTATAACTGATATTATCGAAACAGGTGGAGATGGTGAATTTAATCCAGATACGGATACCAATCCATTGAATCCTGATACGGATGGCGACGGCTTACCAGATGGTTTAGAAGATAGTAATGGAAATGGTACAGTAGATGCTGGTGAAACCGACCCACAGAATCCAGATTCTGATGAAGATGGTATTGATGATGGTATAGAAGATACGAACCAGAATGGTACACAAGATGACGGTGAAACCGACCCATTAGATGAAGATTCTGATAATGATACCTTAAAAGATGGGGAAGAAGATTTAAATGGTAATGGTGTGATTGAAGATGGAGAGAGTGATCCTTTAAAAGAGTGTGATCCTTTAGGTGATTGTATTCCACCTGGCCCTTGTGAAGAATTTGGCAATATGCATCCAGATTGTGATTATGATGGAGATGGTATAATTAATGGAGAAGACCCTGATGACGATAATGATGGTATTTTAGATGTGGATGAAGATACAGATTTAGATGGAGATTTAGCAAATGATGATACGGACATGGATGGACTTCCAGATGTATTAGATGCAGATCCTTTTGTTTTAGTCAATATGAGAGTTTATTTACAAGGAGCTTATGATTTCCGTAATACTTTGATGATGACGGACGACCTGAGACAAAAGGGATATATTCCTTTAGGAGAACCATATGCAGATATCGAATTAGGCCCTACTAAGCCATTTACGCATGTAGGAAAAGGAGGTCGAGATACAATTACAGATGCTACTATTTTAGAAGATAAGGGAGAAAATTCTATTGTTGATTGGGTATTCTTAGAATTGAGAAATTCTTTTGATCCAACCATCGCTATAGAAACTCGTTCTGCACTTATTCAAAGAGATGGAGACATTGTAGAAGTGGATGGTGAGAGCCCTGTTTACTTCCCTGTAGAAGAAGGTGCTAGTTACTATATCGTTATTAAACATAGAAACCACTTAGGTATTATGACTAAAGATCCTGTTCGAATGGATAGAAATCTTTTAGCACCTATTGCCTTAGATTTTACAGATGGTACGACTCCAATTCATGGTGCAAATGGTATGAGAGAAAAAGACCTTGACGGAAAATTTGCAATGTGGGGTGGAAATACAGATGGCAACAGATACATTATCTTCCAAGGTAGTGGAGTAGGTATTCCTGATTCGGATGGTATATTCTTTACCATTTTCGGCGATGAAACTAACCGTCCTCCTAAGTATAACCATATCTCTAATGGTTATTCTTTGAGTGATTGTAACCTTGATGGAGATATTAAATACCAAGGTGGAAATAATGATATTGATGATTATATTTTCTTCAATGTCTTTAGCCACCCAGACAATGTCAACTTCTTCACTAACTTCTTCATTGAAGAACAAGTGCCAGAAAGACAATAAACTAGATACTGGATACTAGATACTGGATGCTAGATACTGGTTGTCGTGCAAGCAACCAGTATCTAGCATCCAGCAAAAAAACTATTTCATCACATTAAAACCTAAATAAAAAAATGGTGCGAATTTTTACCACTTTAATCGTCTTGATTATTAGTCAGTCTATTCTCCCAGCACAAGTAAGATTTTTTATTGATTACAATGCAAGAACAACTGAATATACAGTGTCCATGATGCCAGAAAGAACTTGGCGCCCTCCGTTTAATAAAACGGCGACAGGACAGGTAACGATAAAAGCTACAACAGGCCAATTTTTCATAAAAGATATTAAGAGTTATGTAGAGGACACCAATTGGGTCCCATCTGGTAGAGTTACTGCTCCTGTAGAAAGTCCAGATTATGACTATGTATTTTTTAGATTAAAAACACCCGGATTAGCTGAAATGCCATTCAAAGCATTCAAGCCAGTTAAATTATTCACTTTTACACTGCAGTCTAATTGTGCTAGAGAAGTGATGTTGGTTAGTAATGTTTATGATGCTTTCATGCCGCCCAATTCTCGAAATATTAACATCGGAAATTCTCTTGGTGTCTTAGGCGCTAATGGAGAAGCTTATTCTGGAAATGTTAGCAATTTACCTATTTTCTGTCCTTGGGCAGAAGCACCAGCTGCCAAAGAAGTGGCTGTAGGCGATAGCAAAATTATTGCACCTATTGCAACAGAAAATGCGTTGGTTGCAGAAAAATTATTGTATCCAAACCCTACTATCAATGAGGTCCAAGTTACCTTGGATTGGAAAGGTACTAGTGGACAAAAAAGTATTTTAGTTTATAATGGTATGGGACAAGTGGCGCTGGAATTCCAACAAGACTTACAGGAAGGAGCTAATAAATTCACTTTGAATCTAAGTAAACTAGATAATGGTATTTACAACTTTTTCTTAGTTGATGACCAACAAAATTTAGACTTAGGTAAAGTCATTAAAATTAAATAATATTTTTCTAACGTAGCGCATAGCCTTTTCCACTTAATGAAGTGAAATGGATGCTATGCGCTACGCTTTATAGTTATCATAAAAAACTCAAGAACGTGGTTTCGAAAAGTAACAAATCTAATTAGTAATCATCGAAATCTCTACCTGTCGGATGACAGGCATACTCACATTAAACCAAAAAAAACGGAGTATTTATACTCCATAATAGAATGAATAGGAAGGGAATTAATATAGTTAATATCCTTTTATACTATTGAAATGCCAATCAACTTATACTAAGTTTTTATAACTGTGTTAATGGTACTTTCCTTTCGTTCTTTTTTAGATTGAACTAACCTATATACGAATATTAGCCTTTTTTTTTGAGCAAACAGTCACCCAACAACACTTTATATTAAAAAAATAGCAATAAGTCAAGCTGTGTTAACGTGCAGATTATCGGATTGTCTATTGATAAAACAGATAGCTTGTCACGACGGTTATTTTGATTTTATTTTTTGATATAAGACTACACTCAAAAAAAATGAATCTTTTTTCACATAAAGCAATTTATTTACTCTGCTTTCTATTTGCGACCTCTCTGCTCAAAGCGAATACGTTTTCTTTGACTAGTGAGATTTGTTATAATGGAGTAGACGATAACGCGGATGGACTAATCGACGCAGCAGACCCACTGTGTAAAACCATCAAGGTAACGACGACTGCGGACATATTGGATGGGGATGTAAGTTCGGTAGAAAGTCTAGAAAATAATGTCGGACCTGACGGCGCTATCTCTCTTAGAGAAGCGATTGCCGCGACCCAATCGGCGATAAGTAGAAATTCCTTTCATATAATAGGATTCAATTTACCTAATTACGACGCCAATCATTTTTATTATCAAGAAGATAATATACCAAATCAAGTAACGGAAGCTAATAAAATAAGAACAACCGCTATTGATGATTCGGCAATTGATGATAAAGATGCCGATTATCCTAGCAGTTGGTTCCAGTTTCCTATTAATACCACATTGCCCCCATTGGCGGATAATGTGATGATTGATGGCTATAATTTGCGCCAAACCAAAATGAATGAAAATGCCTTTGGTGATGCGCTTAATACGGTAGTAAGAATTGAAATTGTTCCAACTGGAGATTTTCCCGTTTTCCTTATAAATGAAGCTCAGGAAAATGATAATCAGGTAATAATCAGAGGACTTAGTGTGAATGCTAATCAAGAACTAATTATCATCAATGGTGGTACGAAGGGCCAAGTATGGTTAACAGGTAATTACCTAGGAATCGACCCAACTGCCCTAACAGCTACTCCGAATCAAAGGGATTTGATTCAAATTAAGCAAACCAACCGACCTATTTTCATTGGCAGTAATCAAGATGGAGTCAATGATTTAGGTGAAATTAATTTAATAGCAGGGGTGAGTACCAATCAGCAAGCTATCTTTCTAGAAGATACGGAAGGTATTTCCATTAGTCATAATTATTTTGGTGTTGGTTTAGATGGATATACGGATTTGAATGGAGGAGAAGGTAAAGCCATTTATAGTAGCGGTGGACGTAATAATAAATTTACATTTAACAATATCAGTTTTTTTGATATAGGCTTTGAGCTTTTCCAATCAGTTGGAGACTCCTTACTAGGTAATCTAATTGGGGTAAACGCGTTGGATTTTAATAACTCAGTTATTGCGAATTATGGGGGATTGACTAAACGATGTGATGCTTTGATTATAGCACAGAATACCATTGGAAATAGTCAAACGGGATGGCGATTTTTAGAAACGACTAACACACAATTTAAACAAAATGAATTGTACAGCCACTTAGCCGTTGGCTTGAGTATCTTGGATGAAGGGATTGATGGTAATCGAAAAAATGAAGCTAATTTTATTTATCAAAATAGTATTCACGATAATTTTATTGGTATTTTAATCGGCTTAGATGCTAACGAAAACGCCATCATTCAAAATAGTATTTACAATCATGGTAGTATTGGGATTGACCTTAGTGCGACGGATACAAACGCAGATGGTATTTCTCCTAATGACATCGGAGATTTAGATGATGGGCCCCAACAATTATTAAATTATCCAATCCTATCGGTGTCTAATTATACCGTGATTGAAGCAACCGTAACCGTTGATTTAGATATCAATGATAATTTTGGCGAGCAGCGTGGGTATCGAATAGAATTTTTTGCGAATAGCTCAATTACTGATAGAGGTGGTGAAATTTATTTAGGCTATTTGGATGTGGAAGGAGATGTTACTAAAGAAAAAGCGACTTTGCAGTTGCCTAGTTCGGTTACCAGCGATTATTATATTTCGGCAACTACTTCCATTATCAAATCTCCTGCTTTTACGGAATTAGTACCCGAATTGGCTTTTGGAGCAACTTCCGAATTTAGCAAATCTGTGGCGCTCCCTACTGCTGAAATTTGTGATAATAATATAGATGATGACGGAGATGGATTAGTGGATTGTGATGACCCAGATTGCGGTAATTATATAGAAGCAGGTCAAATTGCTGGAGCTGAAGCGACTTGTGAATCTTTTGACCCTGCAATCATTGAAAATATCAACACTCCTTTGGTAGATAGCCGAGAAACTATTTTTTACCAATGGCAAAAAAATACAACTGAAAATGAAAACTGGTTAGATATTTCAGGAGCAGAACAAAATACTTATGACCCAACGCCGATTACTCAAACGACCCGCTATCGAAGATTAACTAAAAAGCATTTATGTAATGAGTGGCTATCGTCTAATGTGATTGAAAAGAGAATTAAACCACTTCCTGTTGCAGCCATTTTTACTAAACCAGATGAAACTGATTTATGCTCAAATATTCCCTACCTTTTTGAAGCACAAGATGCTGGAGTAGGAAGTAAATATAGTTGGAGTTTTGGCGAGTTGGCTAGTGCTGATTCTGTCATGGGGAAAGGAGCACATGCTATTTTCTTCTCAATTCCTTCAGGAGAGACTATTAATAACACCTTTATAGAATTACAAGTTGAACAAGAGGGCTGCACTCAGGCAGCTACTATTAACTACAGTATTCACCCAATATTAGAGACTATCAACGTCAGTGCCACCCAGCCGAGTAGCTGCGGAGGTACTGACGGGTCTATTTCTGTTACGGCAGAAGGGGCTTTGAATGCTTGTATTACTATGAGTATTGATGGTGGAGCTACTTACTTGCCAGACAATCAATTGACAATTAGTGATTTAGGTGTTGGTGGTTATGATTTATACCTTAAATATTGCTCTGATGGCTGCCCAATTAACGCGGGTTTGATTACTTTATCCGACCCTGCCGCTATTGTGGCTATTAATGATACGGTGAGTGGCTACTGTCCAGGTGTTTTATTCAAAGGGAATGTTGCTGCCAATGATGTATTGGGAGCTAATCCTGTTTTTTCTTTAGCAGCAGATGCTACACATGGAAGAGTGACGATGGAGGCTGACGGAATTTTTACTTATACACCCATTAACACTGCTTGTGGTTTAGACCAATTTTCTTACAAAGTTTGTGATGGAAATTCAGGGTGTTGCGCTACAGCAATTGTTGATGTGAATTTTGGAGATAATGAACCTCCTAATTTTGGAGACTTACCTGTTGATATTACTATTGGATTAGATGATGTTGTTCCTGTGGCAGCTACTGTATTTGCTTTTGATAATTGTCCTGCGGTAGACCTAGATTTTGAGGAAGTTAGTTCCCAAGAAAAATCTGGTTGCGGGGTATATGATTATCAAATTCTTAGAACTTGGACGGCTACAGACCAATGTGGAAATGCTACCAATCATGTACAAACAATTAGTGTGGTAGATGAAACTGCTCCTGATATTTTCAGAATCCATACTTTGCCAAATGGAAAAAAAATGGTTGCAGGAGTGATGGAATTTACTAGCGAACATTGGAAAACTGTTCACTTACCTTATAACTTTTCTGACAATCCAATTCTTTTTACCCAATTGGTTACTAATAATGAAGAAACGGCGGCTATTATTAGAGTACGCAACGTTAGCCAAAATCAGTTTGAAATAAGACTGCAAGAAGCTGAAATAGAGGATGGAACCCATGTCCAAGAAAGTGTAGCTTGGATGGCGATGGAGGCGGGTACACAAACAACCGATTACCAATTCCAAGCCGACACTATTCCTGTGACTCATGGTTGGGCAACAGTCTCTTTTTTCGAAAGTTTTGCTAATATCCCGCTCTTTTTTGCCAATATGCAAACGACAAGGGATACAGATGCCGCTACCCTAAGAAATAACGGGGTGAATTGGAATAATGGCAAGATTAGAATCCAAGAAGAAAATTCAGTAGACCTCAATTTAGCTCATACTACCGAAACAGTAGGCTATTTAGTCATTGACCATGCTGGTAATTTGACGAATCAAGTGGGAGAAACGATTGGCGAAACAGGCCGAAAGAAAGTGACAGATGAATGGACGACGATTAATTTATCCAATAGCTATAATAATCCTGTGGTTATTGCCAATAGTTTGTCTATTGATGATTTTGACCCAGCTACTGTTCGAGTTCGCAATGTAACGCCGACTAGTTTTGATATTAGGGTGCAAGAATGGTCTTATTTGGATGGTATCCACCGAGCTGAAACGATAGGTTATTTAGTTTTTGATGGTAGTTTACCATTAGAAAAACCGACTAACTACTGTGGCAATAATAATGTCCCTGATTTTTCGGAGGAACTTGTTGCTCTGGATAATACGGGGGAATTTTTAATGGTTGAATACGAGGAACGTATTGGCTTTACAGGGACAGAACAACTTATTCATCGAGATTGGTTTGCTAGGGATATTTGTGGGAATAAGGGAGTGGCTACCCAAACTATTGCTTGTCCAGGTATTGCTTTGCAATCAAAGGCTATTTTACAAGGTGCTATGATGGGGAATAGCTCCAATTTGATGAGAGATGATTTGCGTAAAGCTAATTTGATTCCTTTGACAGAACCTTATACTGATTTGTTTGGATTTGAACATGTTGGCGCTAGTGGAGGCGAATTGCTCAACGATGATTTATTATTAGTTGAAGGCGCAGATGCTATTGTCGATTGGGTGTTTTTAGAATTGAGAAGTCCGCTTAATAAAAATTTTGTCGTGGCTTCGGCAGTAGGTTTAGTTCAAAGAGATGGCGATATTATTTCTAATAAAGGAGATTCTTTGATTGTTTTTCCAAGTGCAATGGCGAATAATTATTATGTGTCTATTCGACATAGAAATCATGTCTGCATGATTAGTAAAATACCTTTTGAACTATCTGAAGACAATGTTCCTATGGTTGATTTTACAAATCAAGAAACTTTTGGAATTAATGCAGGAGCTGCTATGGATGAAACGACTTATCAATTATGGGCTGGCGATGTAAATCAAGATAATGTTGTTATTTTTCAAGGCCCACAAAACGATATTTTTCACTTGTTTTTAGCGGTATTGGTAGACCCAGCGAATACTAAATTTATTGATAATTTTGTTAGCGAAACTTATTCCGCAGGTGATGTTAATTTAGATGGTAAAGTTATTTATCAAGGACCTAACAATGACCAATCTGCTTTATTATTTAATACTATTTTAGTGCATCCTGATAATACGACCTTCTTTTCAAATTTTATTCTTCAAATTCAAGATAAAGGAGGCGAATAAAACTAATTGTTATTTTTTGATACAAGATTGTGTGATGGTAACCGTGGCATATACTGTCATTTAATCACACAATCTTTTAAAGTTGTACCTTTATTTTTTACCTTATTTTATTTCTCTTCTTTTCAAAACTACTCAATGTTAAATTGGGCATGATTCTTGGTATTTATAAGTTAATACTTTTTCTCTCCCTAAAGTAATAACCTTCCCTCCAAAATATCCTCCTTTATTTATTAAAAAACAAAAATTGACTTTAGACTAGCTTTTAGCTATTGAGTTCCAATATGCTTAGGATTGTTTAAAGATGTTTTGCCCCCTGTTTAGTAGTTTTAAAAAGGCAAAATGTACAAATTCGACACACAAACTGAACCACACAAAGCTATTTTCAATCTAAGATTGGATTGGCTCAAATTCACATCTGCTGCTTATTTTACACCGTTTTTAAGATTACTTCCTCTTTAATTTCCTTTAAAAAATTATTCAATAATTCTATCAAGATTCAGGTAGGAAGAAAAGTATTTTAATAATACAATTCTACCATACTTAAAATCAAACTAAGATATATAACACTATTTACTACTAACAAACCTACAAATAATGTCAAAGTTGAGAATCATTTACCCCATTCTATTACTACTCTTATTTAGTGGCCTTCCCTTTCAAGTTTTAGGGGGTAATTCGGTTAATACCAATTCCTATTTCTCCAAACTCATTTCTCAGTTAAAAGAAGCTACTTATCAAGAATCAGCTACTTATAATGCCAATACCATTTCTGTAAGAATTGACAATGGAAATGATGACGTCGAAGAAAATATTAATACCGGTGGTATTGGATATACGAGTTCTGATTTAGAATTAATTGCGGATGGGGCTGACCAAATTGTAGGGATGCGCTTTAATAGTATTAATATTCCAAATGGTGCAACGATTACAAGTGCTTATATAGAATTTGAAACGGATGAATTAAACTCAGGTACTACTAACTTGACTTTTTCTGGTGATGCAGCAGATAATGCTTTAGCTTTTAGTTCAACTAATAAGCCATCTACTAGGAATAAAACTACTGCTGTTTCTTGGAATAACGTTCCTGCATGGAACACAGCAAATGAGAAACACCAAACACCTGATTTATCTATTATTATCCAAGAAATAGTTAATCGGTCTGGATGGGCACCAAATAATAGCATAGCTATTTT
>CALJVJ010000218.1 GCA_937974625.1 uncultured Saprospiraceae bacterium | reverse complement strand
TAAGCGGGTGCAAACTTAAAATAATCTTTTGAATAAATCCAATTTTAAGTCTAACAAAATTCATTTTTTTTCATAAACCTACTTTTGGGTCTCAACTAATACTATTCTGCTGACTTCTGATAGGATTATATAGAATAATCTGCTAAGCTTCAAATTTTCCCTACCTTCGGTTTGTTCACCAATCTTCATGTTTTTTTCAACCAATTTTTAGTTGAAGAAAGTTCCGAAATCAGCTACTTATGAAAATTTATTTTATTGGCTTGTTACCTATTTTATTATTGTTAAGCAGTTGCGTAGAACCTAAAACGGAGGTTGCAACAGCACCTGTGCCTAAAAATTCTTTAAAAGCGGCCTATAAAGGCAGTTTCCATATTGGGGCAGCGATTAATGATGGTCAAATTAACCAGACGGATAAGCAGGCGGTTGAAATATTGGAAAAGGAATTTAATTCGATAACGCCAGAGAATATCATGAAGTCGATGTACTTGCAACCTGCAAAGGATAGCTTCTATTTTGAGATGGCAGATAAATTTGTAGCATTAGGAGAGAAGAACAACCAATTTATTGTGGGACATGCCTTGGTTTGGCACAGTCAATTAGCGGCTTGGATTGGAGAAATTACGGAAGCAACAGCAATGGAATCCGCATTGACTGGTCATATTAATACAATTGTTGGTCGGTATAAAGGTAGGATAGATGCTTGGGATGTGGTCAATGAGGCTTTGAACGAAGATGGTAGTTTAAGGGAGTCGGTTTTTTTAAAAGCGATGGGAGATAGTTATTTGCCAAAGGTATTTGCCCTAGCGGCAGCGGCAGACCCTGAGGTTGAATTATATTATAATGACTACAACATGTGTCGGCCACTAAAGAGACAAGGTGCGGTGGAATTGGTGAAAAAAATAAAGGCAAGTGGAGCAAGAATAGATGGTGTGGGCTGCCAGGCGCATTGGAGTTTAACAAATCCTACTTTAGAGGAAATCGAAAATAGTATTTTAGCCTATGATTCCCTTGGGGTGAAAGTGATGTTTACAGAAATGGATATTACGGTTATTCCGAATCCTTGGGATTTGGATGGCGCAAATGTGGACCAAAATTTTGAAGGGAGTCCTTATATGAATCCTTACCCGGAATCTTTGCCCGATTCCGTCCAAACCCAATTAGCCCAACGCTATGAAGACATTTTTAAATTATTTCTAAAGCATGAAGATAAAATAAGCCGAGTCACCTTTTGGGGCGTCAATGATGGTCAATCTTGGTTAAACAATTGGCCTATTAAAAATAGAACCCAATACCCGTTATTGTTCGATAGACAATTTCAACCAAAAAAAGCCTATCACAGTGTTTTGAATTTGAAAAAAGTTAAAGGGTAGCAATTGGCAGTGTGCAATTTGGTAGACCTTTACACCTTTCAACCTATAAACCTTTATACCTAAAATATGAGTACCATTCAACAAAAATTATCGGTTACCGAAAAGATTGGCTATAGTCTTGGAGACTTGGCAGCCAATTTAGTTTTCCAGACCTTATTGACTTTTTTAGCCTTTTTTTATACCGATGTATATGGGTTGAAGCCAGAGGTCGCAACGCCGATAATATTCTTTGTGGGGTTGTTTGCCGCTATCGTTTTTAATCCAATTATTGGCGCTTTAGCAGATAGAACGGAGACTCGATGGGGGAAATTTAGGCCTTGGATATTGTGGACGTCTGTGCCACTTGGGGTGATTTCTTTATTAGCATTTAGTACTCCAGATTTTTCGGAACAAGGGAAAATATATTATGCCATCATAACTTACGGATTATTGCTATTTTTCTATGCAGCAAGTAATTTACCTTATGCGGCCTTGAGTGGCGTCATAACGGGGGATATGGCAGAGCGAAACAGTATTTCATCTTACCGATTTGTCGCGGTGATGGTCGCTCAATTTATTGTACAAGTAGGGATGTATCCGTTTGTGGATTATATGGGCGGAGGAGACCGAGTAATAGGATTTTCTAAGGTAATGACCTATTTAGCAGGAGCAGGAATTATCATGCTGATAATTACATTTTTGACAACAAAAGAACGAATTGTCCCCAAACCAGAGCAAAAATCGACCTTAAAAGAAGATTTTAATGATTTGACAAATAATCGACCTTGGGTAATTATGTTGGTCTTGACCATCTTGGTATTTGTTACTTTGGCTTTGAAAGGCGGCATGTATATTTATTATTTTGAAAATTATTTAAGTGAATCACATATTGCCAATTTTGTTAGTGGCCTAGGCTTAGGCGTTCCAGATAATCCAGCCAGTTATGGCTTTAGCTTATTCAATGCAGGGGGTATTATTTTTATGATAATCGGTATCATGTTTTCCAAACCATTGGCAGATAAGCATGGAAAAAGGAATGTATTTGGAATAGCCCTTGTGGTGTCCACTTTGTTCATTTTAGCCTTTTATTTCTTTCCACCAGAAGCGATAGGTTTAGTTGTCGGGTCACAAATATTACATGGTTTCTTTTATGGCATAACCATTCCCATCTTATGGGCAATGATAGCCGATGTAGCCGATTATTCAGAATGGAAAACCAACCGTCGAGCTACCGCTATTATCTTTTCTGCGATGATGGTAGGTTTAAAGTTGGGATTGACTTTTGGAGGGGCTATGATAACTGGTATTCTAGGTCATTATGGCTACGTAGCAGGAGCAGCAACGCAATCACCAGAAGCTATCAATGGTATCAAATCAGCTATCAGTATATTTCCTTCACTGTTCTTTTTTATAGGCGCGGGATTACTTTTCTTCTATGAAATTGATAAGGATATGGAAGTGAAAATTGAGCAAGAATTGAAGATTCGGAGAGGGTAGGAAGTTTGAAGGGGGGAGTTCAAGTTCAATGGTCAAGTGCAAAATCGCTTTATTCAACATTTATCATTCAACATTATGGGTGTTAAGAGAAATTTTCGGATGGAAAAAACTGTAGTTTCAACGACATTTTGTAGGGGCAATCCCTTGTGGTTGCCCGAGTCTAAGAATATTTTCGGTTAAAATTGGGCAAGCACAAGGCATTGCCCCTACAGG
>CALJVJ010000217.1 GCA_937974625.1 uncultured Saprospiraceae bacterium | reverse complement strand
TTCCATCTAAAAGTATCTCCTAATCGGTCGACAAACTGTGCATGGTCAAAGCCTAAATCTCTAACCATATCTCCTGTATTAAACCATTGGTCTCTTGGTAGTAGGACATTTCTATAAATCTTCTCTTTGTTTTTCTGTTTGTTGACATAGCCAGGGAAAGGAGTGATTTTATTAATTTGACCCAATAATAAACCTGCTTCTCCGGTCTTCACTTTTTCCATAAATCCATCGGCATTTCGATAGGGCTCTTCTTTGTCAATATCGTATTTTACGATGGCATATTCTGAACGGCACAATCCGACGGTACAATCCAAATTAAATACATTGGTATAACTAACAATACCATCAGATGCACCATATAATTCGTAAACTTCTGGGATATTAAATCGCTGTTTAAAAGCTTTCCAAATATCTGGACGTAGTCCATTGCCGACTATCTTTTGGATACGATGTTGGGTATCCGATTCCGCGGCTGGTGTATTCATCAAATAGCGACAAATTTCTCCAATGTATATGAAAGCAGAGACATTAAATTTTTGAACGTCTTTCCAAAAATTGGAAATAGACAATTTTCGTCGAATCGCCAAAGCAGCTCCACCCGAAGCTGCTGAAGGCCAAGCAACTATCATCGCATTTGTGTGGAAAAATGGAATAGGCACATAAAATACATCGTCGGATTCAATGTTCATATTGATACGTCCATACCATAAATAACAGACATACCATTTTCTGTGCGTTTGAATAGATGCTTTAGGCATTCCTGTAGTGCCCGAAGTAAAGACATTAGCGAATCGGTCACCTAAAGTGACGGTTTTGGTAATGGTTAAATTTCTAGTTGATGCAAATTTAATTAATTTTGCTAAAGGCAAATAGCCCTTTGGTAGGGTCGTTTCACTTCTGTTTTTTAAACCAAAAAAAGTTGTTTTTTTCAAGCCATTTAAAGTTGGTCGGATGGCTTCAAAATCGGCTATTCGTTCTTCTCCAATAATAAAATAATCGCCTTGGTCCGTTTCAATACTGTGTTTTAAAACGGCCCCTTTTTGATTCGAATTTATCATCGAAGCAACAGCGCCTAATTTGGCTAATGCTGATATTAAAATTAAAGTTTCCAAACGATTTTCTAAAAAAACCACCGCTACCGTTCCTTTTCGAATTCCATGATTATAAAAACAATTGGCATAGCGGTTCACTAGTGCATTATACTCAAAATGGGTATAGCTTTGGTCCTCATATAGAATAGCAGTTTTGTCTTTGTAGGTAATGGCATTTTGCTCCAAAACCTGCCCTATAGATAAATGGTCGGTATCGTTTAGTTGACTAATTGTTTCTACATCAGTAGCGATAGTGTCTCTTCGAGGGGATTTGATGGCCATGGCTAACAAAAGGTCGATGATAGATAAGGTCTTTGTTTCGGCCATATTTATGCTTCGTAAGTTTTGAAGTGAATTAGATTGGCTAAATTTACGACTTTTATATTAACCTTTTAGTTGATACCTTAGTAAATACTAATACCTTGATATTATTTAGAATTTTAAAATAAGTTAATAACTATATATTCCTACCCTAAATCCGTGGAAAAATAAAACCCGTGGGGGCTAAAAAATATTTTCCCCAGGGATTTTATTTTCCCCACAGATTCGACGTGGAAGATATTATTCAACTATTAATTTTTAATCTATTGTTCTGCTAACCTGAACCTCAAATTTTGAAATCTTGATGAAAATTATATTATTTCAAATATTGCTCTTATTGCTATTCCTTAACGGTGGCTGCAAATCTTCCAAGGTATTCATTGAATCTAATAAATCACCTACCTCAAATGTTGCTAAATCCTTTCTAGCCATTCCCCAAAATCCTGTGGTTTTTAAAATTCAGCAAGATACTTTTATTGCGCCCAAAGGTGGACATATTCAAGGAATTCAACAATTAGGCAAACAGCATTTAGTCATTTCTGGGAGTTCTGATGATAAAGCTTATTTTTTTATTGCTAGAATGAAAGGGATTACCCGAGTCAAGAAAAGAGGTATTATTACCAAAATGATTTACATTAATGATGATTTTCCCGGAATGCGACATAATCATGCTAGTGGATTTCAATTAGCCAATAATCTTTTAGCCATTGGTACTGAAGGTGGTTCAGATACTATAAAATCTAGTATTGTATTTTATGACTTAACTAACCCTGATGAACCAAGACCTTTAAACCTTAAAATTAATCGGCAAGAAGATACAGCAGGAGCTATTGGTTTAATCAATATTGGAGATAAAATGATATTGGCAGTAGGTGGGTGGGATTCAGATAGAATAGATTTTTACGTAACAAATACTTCTACTTTTGCCCCTTTACCCTTAGATTTTAAATTGGTGAAAACTTGGCGAACAGAAAACAAGAATACCGCTGGTTGGACCAATACGAGCTGGGGGAGCTACCAAAGCCTAAATTTTATTAAGGATGAGGAAGATAAATTATTCCTAACTGGTTTTTATCAAAATGGAAATGATGCCATGATAGCTGATTTATATCAAGTTCATTTGGAGAATGATCCTACGACCTTACTACAAAAGATAGATACTAAAAGGCTATTTACTGTTGAAGGCGTTTCTTTTAAGAATGGAGCTGGTTTATCTACGCGTAATGTGCCTAGAAAATTGAATTTATTAGCCACGGAGCGAGATTGGCATCCTTTGATTCGAGTGAATTATTGGTGATGGTTTGGCGGAGGGCTTAGGGCGAGGGGCAGAGGGATTAAAAGAGCAAGTTCAAGTATCAAGGAGTGACTGCTGACCCTCTTGAATTTGAACTTGGTACTTGAGCTTGAACTTAAGAAAATTAAATGTCTCCTCTATCAAACCTTTTAGAATAATTTCAAGTGTTTGCCTATAATAACTATAACTAATTTCCAATAACCTTTCCTCAAAACTTTGGAGTTTTAAAATCCCTTCATTACATTTACTTTTTTCATCAAAATAACTACTCAATGGATACTAGTAGAAGAAAAACGATAAAACAATTAAGCACAGGCCTTGCAACTGCTGGTCTTTTTGGCTTTTCTGCCACTACTTTTTCATGTGCAGGTGACGGGGCTCAAGCTGCAAAAAAAGCGGCCGAAGCAGTGGCTGTTGCCAAAGAACCCTTTTTCAAAATATCTTTAGCACAATGGTCTTTGCACCGTTCTTTTTTTGGGCCTGCAAGGGATGATAAAAGTTTTGAAGATTTCTTTAAGGCTTTGATGACCGACCCTGATTCTATCTTACAAGGAGACATCAACCCGATTGATTTTCCTGCTATTGCCAAAAAAGAGTATGGAGTAGATGCAGTAGAGTTTGTCAATACCTTCTATTTTAATAAGGCCAAAAACATGGACTACCTAAAGGATTTAAAAGGTCGATGTGATGGAGAAGGGGTCAAACCTGTACTTATTATGTGTGATGCTTTAGGCGATTTGGGAGATTTGGATAGTGCGAAGCAAAAAGCTGCCGTAGAAAATCATTACCAATGGGTGGAAGCAGCTAAATTTTTAGGTTGTCACGCCATTCGAGTGAATGCAGCAGGTAAAGGGACCGCAGAAGAAGTTAAAGCGGCCGCTATTGAAGGTTTAGGTTCGCTGACTGAATTTGGCAAAGCTAATGGTATCAGTATTATTGTAGAAAATCATGGTAGCTATTCGTCTAATGGCGCATGGTTGGCATCTGTGATGAAAGGCGTGAATAGCCCTTTTTGCGGAACTTTACCAGACTTTGGTAATTTCTGTATTAAAAGAAAAGAAGGAGACTATAATGTATGTGAAGAAGAATATGATCGCTATAAAGGTACCGCAGAATTAATGCCTTTTGCTAAAGGCGTAAGTGCGAAAACGCACGATTTTGATGCAGATGGTAATGAAACGAGTACGGATTACCTGAAAATGTTAAAAATCGTCAAAGATGCTGGTTACACTGGCTACATAGATATTGAATATGAAGGTCAAACTTTAAGCGAACCTGATGGAATCCGAGCAACAAAGAAATTGTTAGAACGAGTGGGGAAGGAGTTGGCTTAGGTTAGTCGTGGTTTAACTGTAGAACTCAAGGTTTGGATGATTAAAAATTAGGCTTGTTTCGAAATCATAAATTTTACATCATACATCATAAATCCATCACGTTTATATTTTAGATGGATTTATGATTTCTGGTGTATGGACTATGATGTATTATTTGATACCTATATTGATTATCACTTCCCCGACCATTTAGGTCTCCGCTTCTCCACAAATGCTAAGGGGCCTTCTTTAGCATCTGCTGTATGATGAATGCGCAGATTAGCTGCTTTAGTTAATTCAATCAGTGCAGCATCCTCTAAATCAAAGGCTTGGCGAGCGATAGTCAAGCTTTCTCTCACTGCTATTGGGGCATTTTTAATAATGGATTCTGCCAATGCAATAGCTGCGGATAAGTGTTCTCCGTTTGGAACTAATCTATTAATCATCCCGAATTGTAAGGCTTGTTCTACGGGGATGTGTTTGCCCGTAGCCAAATATTCCATCGCGATGGCTTTGGGCATGACTCGTGGTAAACGGAACATACCGCCTGCCGCTGCAATAATTCCTCTGGTGACTTCGGGTAAACCAAATTTAGATTTTTCAGAAGCCACTATCATATCACAAGCTAAAGCCAATTCTGTGCCGCCAGCCAAAGCAAATCCGCCAACTGCAGCTATCCAAGGTTTTGTCCGCTTTGCATAAACTAAACCACCAAATCCTTTTTCGGGGACGGATAGACTTCGAGCATTACCTCGACTAATTTCTTTTAAATCAGCTCCTGCACAAAAGGCTCGGTCACCTGCGCCTGTTAGGATAACGACCCAAATATCATCGTCGGCTTCGGTAGCGTCTACGAGTTCGGCGATGCCTTGCGCAACTTCTCCGTTGACGGCATTCATGGCGTTCGGTCGATTGATGGTGATTAGACCAATATGTTGATTGACTTTTTCGAAGAGTACTGCGGACATTATTGATGTTTTCGTTTTGAAAAATGATAAACTCCCCTAAAAGTAATAAAAGAAGGGTAACTCGAACTAAATCGAGCTACCCTTTTTTGTACATGAGATTATAAAAAGTTTGGTTAACTGAAAGCCGAAGCTTTCTTCTAATAGAAAATTTTGGATAAAAACAATTTTGGTTAATTTTTTGACGACTTGAAAAAGCCATCTGATATTTTCGAGATTGATAATTCCGTTGCAGCCTTATTGAATATCTCTCTTGTTGTTTATCCTTTTCTAAAACCTAGTTTCTAATCTCTTTAACTTAAAAAAATATACTTAAATCGCCTCAGTTTGGGCTTGGTTTCTTAAAATATTTAATAGAAAAATGATTGTCATAAATATCATGAATTCTAGCATTTTTTTAGGTTTGTGATTAATTTATGCTTACTTGTCTTTTTTTTAGAACCGCATTTGAACAGCATAGCGGTTAGACCGTCTTAGGTAGCTGTTTAATTGGTTGCTGCTGACAGAAGGAAGAATCACATAATTCCCCTTTTTATTGGTAGGTACATATCCTCTTGAGTAAGAAGGATTTAATTTTTGTACCGTAGCAATAGGAGTGTTTGTGATAGAAGAAATTTCTGCAAAAGTCAATTTGTCAAATACTTTCACTGTATTTGTAAATCTCAAAGTGTACGGTGTATTTTCTGCTCGTACGCCGTAGCTTGCATAATTATTAATAGAATAACCTGCTGCTAAAATAGCTGGAATATATTTTTGCGTTTGCTTTGGTAGCAAGTGCTTTATTTTTTCGTAGTCGTAGCTGTTTGCTTGACGAATGGCTCTTCTTACTCGTCCTTCGCCACAGTTATAAGCTGCAATGGCTAAAGTCCAATCTTTATTCAAAAAATTGTATAAGTAAGATAAGTATTGAATCGCTGCTTCTGTAGATTTTCTTGGGTCTTTGCGGTCATCTTGCTGTGCATTGACCACTAAACCATATCTTCTTGCCGTTTCTGGCATCATTTGCCACAATCCTTTTGCGCCACAGTGGGAAGTCGCATGTGGATTGGCGTGAGATTCAACGATGATTACGTGTTTCAAATCATCAGGCATATTGTACATTTTTAAGTACTGCTCAACGATAGGAAAATACATCCTTGTTCTTCCGATAGTCTTAGAAAAACCCTTTCTGCCGTAGTATAAATTGTCTTTTACGAAGTATTGGACGGAAGCGTCGTAGTGGTTGGCTAATACGTGATTACTATTCATCACGTTAGTCTTAATTTCTGATTCTGAGTAAGATGCGTAGAATGCTTTTTCAGCAGCATAATCATACTTAAATGCATCAGATACATTTGCTGTCAGTGTTGTGAGTGACAACAGAACCCCTATACTCAATAGGAGCATTACTTTAACCTTGTTCATGTCAATAATTTTGGATACTTAGTTCACGGAAAAAATGTTCAAAACATTACTTAATTAATTGATTTATAGCTGTTTATCTAAATATTTAAGAATCGATGTGGGATTGATTCTGCTATGGGTTAGCGAAAATATTTTTGACAACTCACTTAAAACCAACGCTTTAAGTTGGGATAATTTTTTTGAAAAAATACTATATAGTTGTGATAAAAATATAAATTATCTTTTTAGATTTTCAATTGATTTTTTTTCAAATAGGTTTTCAACCCATTGTGAAAAACAAATCATTTGTAAATCAATAATTTATTTTTATCGATTATCACATAACTAAATCGTAAGTCTACATTCAAAAAACCTTGGGATATAATGGTTTTTCTTTTGAAAACTCATTCATTAAGCTACCTGTTATTAAATAAGGTTTAATCAAATAAACACTAATAACTGATTTTTAAAGTCAATTATTTTAATTGGTCAATTTTTTTAAACTTTACTTAATACCTAAGTATTCTTTCCTTTTTTAATTTGGGAAATTGTAAAATTTTTAGTCCGTTTGGATTTTACCCACCTATCAAAATGGGCAGGCTTTTAAATTTTTTCTTGCGATTGGAATTCATTAAATATGGGACTACAAAGGTAGGACCTTTCAATATATAAGTCAAACACCTGCACTCATAAATATTTTTTTAAAATATAAGAGAATAGGCATTTGTCTAATTTGGACAAATCAACTTATACTTTACTTAAATCGTTCCGGTTTTTGGTTTATTCAAAATTTATTATTTGTAATCAACAGATTATCAATATAAATTATGGACAATTTTAATGCATTTTCTAACATTCTACCAAAATAATAGGTTCTAAATAAATGTTAAAGTTTTGAAAAATGTCAATTTTTATACATTTAAAATAGCAAAAAAAAAATTTTAAAAAAAAATATTTGTTCAAATTTTAAAATATATTTTTTGATATATTAAGTCTATCTAGCTGATTTTTATGATATTCCAGGGTCATTTTTTTCCTGATTTTTTACAAAAAAATACTGGTAAACGTATTCACGCTTACCATTATTTTTAACTATTTTTCATTTTTAAGAGGGGTTATTTTTCACTAATTCTGTAACCAATTGCAATTCTAATCAATGCATCAATATCAAAAGATGGTACATCCGCCTCCGTAATTCCTGCAGCATCGCTATCAAATTTGATATTATTTACTAATGCTCGTCCTGCTCCAAGGTCAAATTCGAAGATAAATCCACTTTCGTTTACTTTTTTCCATTGAGCTAAAAATGGGTAAGTTTTATTTTTTATGGGAACGTTTTGAAGCGTATGGTGTGGTTTCGTCTAACCAAATCGCTTCTTGAATGACTTCTAATACTATTTCTACTGGAATATCTGCTACCTTTTCAAAGGTAACCCCTGCTACTTGTTTTCTACCTTTAGCATCCAATAAGCCTTGTTCGTTCGATAACTCATTGGCTCTTAAGAAAACAAGTTCGACGCCTATTGGTTTAGGATTGAGATAGCATATCCAACTTTTGCGATAATAGAAAGGGACTTTATAGCGGATTTTACTAGTGACCTCTGGTGTGGACATCATCAGGTCATTTAGGAATTGTAAAACTTCTTGTTGAGGACCTTCTTTTTCTATAATGAATGCTTCTACTGAAGACATAAATGATTATAAAGTAAAAAAATATTTCCAAATTTATCACTTATCACTTATCACTTACAACTCACAACTCACCACTCACCACTTCTTTCATTCCTTCGGCAGCTACTTCTTGCTTTTCAGGTGCAGAAAAGACCATCACGCCATCATCAACTTTGCTAATACCAATCATTCTCTTGTCTTCTAAATAATTTTGCTCTAGTCGCCAAGGTTTTTTAGTGCCTTGTTTTGGTAAGGTGTGCATGGCTCTTCGGACATAGCCAGACGTAAAATCCAACCAATCTTCTAATTTTAGATTAGGGTCGTTTTGTCGAGGAGTACATTGCTTATAACCGTGTTCGTCCATGTAGTTGATTAATCGACAAGCATATTGGTTAGAAAGGTCGCATTTTAGCGTCCATGAAGCATTGGTATACCCAAATGCTAACGATAGATTTGGAATGTCACTAAACATCATAGCTTTGTAGGAAATCGTTTTAGACAAATCTATCTTTTCTCCATCTACTACAAATGGAATACCTGCTAATAGTTTTAGATTCAGACCAGTAGCAGTGATGATGATGTCTGCTTCTAATTCTTGTCCTGACTTTAAGAGAATTCCTTTTGGGGTGAATTTTTCTATGTGGTCGGTTACCACAGATGCTTTTTTATCTTTAATGGATTCGAATAAATCCCCGTTTGGCACTAAACATATTCTCTGGTCCCAAGGATTGTAACTTGGCGTAAAATGGGTGTCTACATCATAATCCTCTCCCAATTCTTTTTTGACCCCTTTTATCAATAAGTTTTTCATGAACTGAGGATACTTTCGAGCAATAGTATAACTCCACCTTTGCATCCTTATTTTTCGCCAACGGTTTAGGTTATAAGCCGTTTGGGCAGGCAATAATTTATTAGTTAATTTAGCTAATCTATCTTCATCAGGAGCAGCTACTACGAACGTCGGAGACCGTTGTAACATCGTGACATGTGCTGCTTTTTCTGCCATTTTTGGTACTATCGTGACGGCTGTTGCACCACTTCCAATCACCACAATTTTCTGATTGTCATAATTTAAACCTTCTGGCCATTTTTGTGGATGGATAATTTTTCCTTGAAAATCTTCTGTTCCTACAAAATCAGGCGTATACCCTTCTTCGTAATTATAATATCCAGAGCACATGGATAAAAAATTACAAGTATAACTGGCAGTTCCAGTACCATCTTTTTGATTGACTTCCAAGGTCCAAAGTGCATCCGCCGATGACCAAGATGCCTTGACCACCATTTGATTATACCGAATATGTTTTCTGATGTCAAATTCATCTACTGTTTCATGCAAATAACTCATAATCGATGGTCCATCTGCAATCGCCTTAGGGTCTGTCCAAGGTTTGAAAGCAAAACCCAATGTATACATATCCGAATCTGAACGAATACCAGGATATTTAAACAAATCCCAAGTTCCTCCTAAGGTGTGCCGTCCTTCTAATATGGCATAGGTCTTTGTTGGACAATCCCGCTGTAGGTAATAAGCTGCACTTATCCCTGAAATACCTGCACCAATAATCAAAACGTCGAAATGTGTACTTTGCATGAGTCAATATTTTTTCTAAATATGTAATTATCACTAAGATGCGGAATTTTCATGGAATTTTCAAAAATATTTAGTTGACTTGTCATATTTGACCGTTTAATGGGAAATGGATACTGTTATATGATAATCGACAACTAAAATATTTTACTTACCTTTAAACAAGAGAAAACAACCAAACGCTATTCTAATGAAATCAAATTTCTACCAAGACCTTTCCAGAGAAGAATTATTGGGTACCTATTTAGATAGCTACTATCCAACTATTTTTAAGGATACTGTTTTTAAAGTAGAAAGAGTTCGCGACCGACACCTGCAACATCGTGGGGTAGATTTGCTATTAAAAAGTGCTGTCGACGGTTGCTATTTTGTAGATGAAAAAGCACAATTAGATTATTTAAATGTGGCTTTGCCTACTTTTGCTTTTGAATTGTCTTACCTTAAAAAAGAGGATTGGCACTTAGGCTGGTTACTAGATCGCACAAAATTGACGACCATTTATTTCTTAGTGACTAATATTTGTCCCTTGTCGGGAACTGATTTGAGCAAAGGGCTTACTAAGCTTAAAATCACAGGTATCTATCGAGCTAAATTATTAAAACTATTAGCTCAAAAAGGCTTGACGCAAAAACGATTATTAGCGCTCGATAAAGAGATTCGAGATAACAGCATAGATGGTAAAATTGCTATCCCTGAATTGGATGCTAAAAGGGAAGGGGCTTTTTATTTTTCTAAAAAGAATAAACTAGAACAGCCTATTAATTTGGTGTTGAAATTAGATTTTTTGGTGAGGGCGGATGTGGGGAGTGTCCTTTTTGAATTGTGATTTGATTATAATTGAGGCTTAAAAAATCCGTTGTCCTTTAATTATCCGTTGTATAAAAAATGTACAACGGATAATTAACAGACAACGGATTTAGATAATAAGTCTGAAATTAGACTTTTTGCTTACTCATTTTGAACGCTGATATCGATATTACTCAATTGATTTCTATGATTTAATAGCTGTTAATTCGGTAGGTATTATAAACTTTTGATATTATTTTTCATTCTTTACAATCCTTGGCGAAGTGAGAAACTATGCAGCTATACAGTTCCTACCTTATAATTTTTAACCTCCACAATATTTCCTGGTAGATAAAAACCTGCTGCCGTCAAAGCATCCAATGTTTGCTGAACAGCCTGTGTTTTTACATCACCCGAAGAAACACTGGCATCAAAGGTATTCAACCAATAGTAGACCTTTAAATCGAGCGTACTTGTACCTAATTTGCTGACACTAACAGAGATGTTTTTCTTTTCTTGTAAAATGCCTGGAATTTGCTGCATCGTCTCCAAAATTATGCTTATCGCTTTATTGACATCCGCCCCATAATCCAATCCAATGGTGAAATCATAGCGTAAAAAACCATCCATCGTATAATTGACTACTGGATTTTTTATAACATTCGCGTTGGGAATAAAAATATCTTTTCCATCAAATGTTTTGATGCGAGAATTTCGCAAATTCAAGGCAACTACCGTTCCTTTATAGCTATCTAACTCCACGGTATCGCCAACTCGAAAAGGGCGATTAAATGCTAGCATAATTCCTGCTAAAAAATTCTCTCCTATGTCTTTAAAGGCAAAACCAATCACGATAGCACTTACACTGGCCCCTGTAACTAACCCTGTAGCTATACCTGCCAAACCTAAAATTTGTAAAGCAAATAACAAGGCAATAATCACGATTGCAATTTTGACCACTCGGCTTAGAAAAGTCGCCAATAAGGGGTCATCCATATTATTGGTTAATCGAGCATTGACAAAATTCCTGCTACGATTGGCTAAAAAATAAAAGAAGGCAAAGACAATAGAGGCCAATAACACCTTAGGCAATAAGGAGATTAATTGAGCATAATACGTCTCCATATTTAATAAGAGGTCGTCAAATAATTTATTCATAAGGTATAGGTTTTAGCAGGATTTTTTTGACAAAATTAAGGGTTTTTAGAAAGGCATGTATTATTTAAATTAAAACTTTTAGTAGCTAATTAAAGGGATTTAATAATCAAATTGTGTTAAATTATGCAATTTTGTAACTTTTTTGAGTTTAAAATTTGTATTTGTAATTAAAATAATTATAAATTTGACTTGTCAACGCAAAATATTTACTAAAGAACCTAAAATCAATACCATGCTAACTTACCAATATTCCAGCCCATCAACTATTCAAAAAAAGAATGGACAAGAGGAAATTCTATTATCCAAATACAGCGAGGTACAGAAGAAAGACGCTTCTTGCTTTTTTTGGGGAAAATTGACCAATCCTTATTTAACAGCTCGTTGTTTATTGACGCTTTCTAAAGTGGTCAAATCTAGCTTTAATTTATCACCTTTTCAGATGGCAATGCTAAAAGACCCAATTGTTACGGCAGGAAATGAGCGGATTCGATTTGAAGCCTTTTCCCATTGTGCAGGTGTCTATGCTCGTGTGGATGTTTTACCTGATGGACATGATGGGGAATTTCTAGAAAATGGAACCACCAATGTCGATTTTAATGAACCGATGTTGGCTGCTTTGGGTAGTGTGCGCAAACAAGAGAAGGTTGTTTTGTCTGTTGGTAAAAAGGAAGTGAGTTTATCAAAAAATGGTCAAAAAGTAGTAGAACGAAAAGTGCCTTTGCCTACTAAATGGATTAAAGGATTGACGACCGTTCAATTATTTTTAGCAGATAGCGAATCTGTGTTTAAATTCAATCGCATCCAAGCTATTCAGTTAATAAGAAGTATTCCCAAAGGAAAAATAAAGAATGATTATTATCTAGTCATGCGAGGTAATCGTCCTCAATTTTCGCCCGTCAAAACGAATAATAGTATTTGTATCGGGGGTTTACATCGCTTGCGTTTATTGGAATCTTTAATCCCTTTAGCCGATAGTTTAGAAGTATTTGGACATCCAAAACAACAGTCTAGTACTTGGCAATTATATTTTGGCAATGTGCGTTTTTCCTTTTCCTTGTCTCGTGATTTTTGGCGAGGATTTTCTGGCGAAGGTGCTGCTTTGGAATCTTTAGTGGAAGATGTCCCTATGAGTTGGATTCAGCATTTTGATAATTATAGCTACGCCAACCAAACCTTTAATCCAACGATGCTAGCTATTGAAGAAAATATGGATTTTAGTCAAGTAGATAACTTAACAGGGAGAT
Source organism: uncultured Saprospiraceae bacterium (assembly GCA_937974625.1). GTDB lineage: Bacteria > Bacteroidota > Bacteroidia > Chitinophagales > Saprospiraceae > JAFMDF01. The sequence continues at coordinate 9,654 of CALJVJ010000217.1, read as the reverse complement.
TGTCTGCGATGGGTTTATTAGGCTATGATTTAGACGATAATGCTTTTTTCTATCGTCGATTGCCGTTTAAGCTAAATCGAATTTTAAGTTTAAACCCAAGGTTGAAAAATGCCGAAAAATTAATTACAGATGGCAAAGTCAAAATCTTGTCTCATGCTGATAATAGAGTAGAAGGACAAGTTGGCGGAACGGGTGTCAATCACCTGGTTTTATTGGAAGGCGAACGACAGCGATGTACTTGCACTTGGTTTAGTCAATATCAAGGGGAACGAGGAATTTGCAAGCATATTTTGGCAGTGAAGAAACTGGTGGCTAATCAGTAGTTTGTTTTAATCTAAAATGTAAAATTTTAAACCCGCCAGCCTGACAGCTAGTCGGGCAGGTTTCAAATCTAAAAATAATCCTAAAAAAATGAGTCCGTCATTTTGTTTGAGTTTTTCTTTTATAAACAGCTTTGCTGGTTAGAAAAGGAAGGCTAAAACTAAATGTTAAGAGACGGACTTATTTTTTTATAATCATTAATGTTATGAATAACAACGACAAAATAACTCAACTATTAACAAAAGAAGACCTCAAAGGAACAATTCCTTATTTAAAAACCTTAGACAAAAAGGAGAAAAAACAATTAACGCCCTTTCTAAAAAAACAGTTTAAATATTATAGAGACTCCGTTCAAATTAATAAAAATAAATGGGGGAGAAGGGCGACAGCAATCCAAGATAGAATTCTAATAAGATTAGCCATGACTTGTTTTGACCTGAGAACTTTTCGAACCCATGTGTGGAGTTTTGATAAAGAATTAATGGATGAAATATTGGCTTTTTACGAACCAAATTGGCTTAGTGAATACATTAATAGCTTCGGAAATAATGATTGGATGCCCAATACACTCAGTTACACTTGGGTGATGGAACAAACTGAAAAAGGGCGACTTGTTCCAAATGATATGCTGATAACTAGAACGCTTTGTAATGCTATTATTACCTATGGTAGAAATTGGAAAGACAGCACCTTTACGCCAGAAAACCTTGAAAAATATGACCTTACGTTAAAAGAACATTTTTGGAACTTTTTCCATTTTGAAAGCAATGTTTATCATGTTTCTCGTTGGGTTCAATTTAAAGATAAAAAAGCCAAAGAAGCAGCGACTTGGATAAATGTAATTACTGATTTAGCAAAAAGAGGGAAATTGCCTCGATTACGCTTGTTAAAAGAATGCTTGGCTGCTGCCAACCGGGATTTTAATCGAAATCTAATTAATTGGTACATGGACCTATTTTTAAATTTGGCACCTACGACTGGTGAATTATTAGACCTTCAGGCTGAGTTGTTTCAAGTGAGTCTTTCCCCACAGAGCAAGCCAGTTAATGTGATTCTGAAATTGTGCAAACAATTGGTCAAAGAACCTGCTTTTAATAGCGAACTTTTTACTGAAAATGCTCCAGTTTTATTAGCTTCGGAGACTAAATCTGTGGTTAATTCTACATTGATGGTATTGGATAAGTTAGCAAAGAAAACACCCGAACAAAGATTGACTATTTGCACAACTGTTTGTGATGTCTTTTTACACAGAACTGCAAACTTGCAAACGAGAGCGGCTAAAATTATTTCCAAATACGGGGATGCTAAAGATGAATCGCTACTATCTGCTTTAGACCCTTTTCAATTTAACATCCTATCGGAGGCAAAAAAGCTATTGGTGGACTTTTTACCAGCAGTAGAAGTGGTGGTGGAAGACTTGGACACAGCCTCATTAGGACCGGTTATAGTGCCTAAACTAAGTTTAAACAAAGTAATTCATTTGCCTGAAAACTTTGATGATTTATCCTTTTTGGCAAACCAAGCATTGGTCGGCAATGAATCTTGGCAAATAGAAATACTACCAGCGGCTATTTTGAAATTTCAACACGAAATGACCGAAGCCAATATTAATAAACTAAAACCTGCTTTTCAGCGAGCCTATAAATATGTTTTTGGCCGTGTCGGTAATGCAAGAATTGGAGATTCCGAACGCTTATTGGCTCATTTTCTAGGGGAGTATATTCAAGTAATTGAACAACAGCCTTCAAAGTTAGAAGTATTGAGGACGATGCTGAAAGATTATTTAAGAAAAGAGGATGAATGGAAAGCTAATTGGAGCAATTACCGATTACGAAAAGTGTCTTTATCTACTTGGTCTAATTGGGGGAATACTACCATTTACGAACCACTTAAAGCTATCTTGATTTATGCGATAGATTTACTTAAAAAAGGTAGTGATTTGCCGCTTTTGTCTACACCGACACATGCGCCTTATTGGATTGATCCCCTTGTTTTTGTCAAACGATTGAGTAAGTATCAATATGCCGATGCGTTACCAAATCAAGCAGATTGGCAATTAGCGATTTCTAGAATGGCTTTTGAAAATTTGGAAGCAGCAGCTAAATTAGCTAAAGTTTTATTGAAGGGAGAAGTGTTGGAAATGGCGCTATTTTTATTAGAAAATAAAGTGCCTCAACAAACAGATTTTCGATATATCCAAGAATGGAAAATAGCTGCTTTGACTAAAGGGAAGCGAGATACCTATGGATTAAGTCTATTTTTCCCTGAGGAGATGTCGGACGAATTATTAGGGCAATTTAAATATGCGTTTAAACGGACTTCTCGCAAAGGAAAAGACTACAATTATCAAACAAGAAAGTACGAAGAAAAGATAATTCACGAAAAGGAAATGATTGTTGGTACACAAAAAAAGGCTAGCCTTCCTGCTTGGTGGGATGGCTTGGTGAATTGGATTCGACCAAAATCTTCGGTCGCTACTTTTTTCTTGTTTGATTATATTCAATTGAAAACGCTATGGGGTATGGGTAATCATGAAATAACGCGCTACACTTCTTTGACCCCTAATAACCCTTCTGTTTTACTTGGAATCGTCACCAAAAAGTTTTTGAATCGACCTCAATATTGGGGACAAGCGGATAAAAAGGCAGTACGACTAATTTCCGAAGATTTGTTAAATAATTGGCGTGGTGGCGATGAAATGATGCATCTTTTCTTATGTAATGCCTTAATTGGTGCGGATAAAACGAATCGCACTTTAGCAGCAGAAATTTGGCTTAAAGGAGTAACCGAACAAAATATTGATGCGAAGTTGATGGGACAAATTATCGGTCAAATGGTGCAGATAGAATTTTTTCCATTAAAACGTTTATTGGAGGTCTTGCAAGAGGTGATGTTTAATGTGTCTTCCAATCATAATCGAGCTTTGCTACAATTATTGCAAGAAATAATTTTGCAATTGCCAGTTAAGCCGATTCGAAACACGAAAGGCCTATTGGAGATATATCAGGAATTATTGGCAGTTGTTGCCATTGAAACGCATCGTATAGATTTGAACGATAAATTAGAAGGATGGAAATCGGTTGGTAGTTTGAAGAAAGTGGTACGGCAGTTGATGGCGGCTTAGATTTGAGGGTTGCAATATTGCTTTGTTCCTATGAGCAACAAAGCAATATTGCAACACCCTCTACTCCGTCTTTATCGCCTTCACAGGATTTGCCATAGCAGCTTTGACACTCTGTAAACAGACGGTCAAAAAGCCGATGACTAAAATTAATAAGCCTGCTCCTGCAAAGACCCACCAAGCTAAATTGGTACGGTGCGGAAAATCTGCCAACCATTCATTGGCTAACATATAGGCTAAAGGAATCGCAATTAGACTGGCAAATGATACCAATTTCATATAATCTTTTGCCAATAATCCAATGATGCCCGCGACAGATGCGCCTAATACTTTACGAATGCCAATTTCTCTTGTTCGTCGTTCTACCGTAAAGGCAGTCAAGCCAAATAGACCTAACAAGGCAATAAATAAGGTCAATAAAGTAGCATACATAATGGTGGTACCAAATCGCTGTTGTTCCGCATAGAGACTAGCAAAATCTTCATCTAAGAAAGTATAACGCATTGGGTGATTCGGTTCTATTTCTGTCCATAGCTGCTCTATTTCTGAAATGGTTTTAGTCAAATTTTGCGAAGATAACTTAATCCCTGCATAGCCTCTTTGATGCCGAGTAGTCATAACTAAAGGTCGAATTTTGTGGTCTAATCCTTGAAAATGAAAGTCTTTCATCACGCCCACAATTTGCCCATAGGTAGTGTCAGCAGTAAATTTCACCCTAGTGCCTATTGGATTTTCAATATTGTAGCGTTTGATGTATTCTTGATTGACCACAAAGTTATCGATACTATCTGCTCCAATATTATCATCTAAAAACCGACCTTCTACTATTTCAATATCTAAACTTTTGGCAAAATCATCATCTGCAAAAAGCACATTTGGGCCTGCTCCTTCTGTCCGACCTTCTATCATCATTCCCCAATCGGATAAGAATTGACCGGGAAAATCCGAAGCTGTCGTTACTTCTTGTACACCTTCAATTGCTTTAATTCTTGTTTTAATATTGGCTATCTTTCTATGAGTTTGACTGGAATTTAAAGGAATGATGGCTACTTGGTCAGGTTTAAATCCTAAATCTTGGTCCATCATATAATTGACCTGCCGATAGATGAACGCCATGACAATTAATAAAGTAATCGTGACAGCAAATTGGCCCGTAACCAGCACTTTCCGAAATAATCCTTTTTCTCCTCCTTTTAAAAAATTAGCTTTTAAAGCCACAACCGGTTTATACGAAGACATCACAAAAGCAGGATAAAAACCAGCTAATAAGCCAGTAAATAGCGCTAATGTAAAGATGCCTATTAATAACACCCAAAGTGGGTCGCCTGATAGCACTTGTAATTGACGGTCAGTTATCGTATTGAAAAAAGGTAGGCACAATTCTGATAAGATTAAGCCTATCGTACCAGCTAAAAACGCTTGTAAAACAGACTCTGTAATAAATTGACTGGCTAATAAACCTCTTCCTGCACCGGAGACTTTTTTGACGCCTATTTCTTTACTTCGTTGACTTGCTCTTGCGGTGGTCAAATTGATGTAATTGATAATAGCGACAACCAGTACTAAAAAACCAATAGCTAGGTAAATATAGATGTTCCTCATGCTTCCTTCTCGTAATCCTATCGTAAAATGATTGTCGGACTGCAAATAGATGTCGTTTAATGGTTGTGCTTTCCATGCAGGTATATCTTCTGCAGTGTAACTGTAACCAAACGATTCATACTCTCCTTCCAAATAGGTGGTAATATCAGCCGTCAATTTTTCCTCTAGCGCAGGTATATCGGCAGAAGGTAATATTCGAGCATAAGTATAACGGTCATTTCCAGACCAATAAGTTTCGCTATCTGGGTCAAACCGATTGTAAATATCTGCTTGGATATGTGATTTTTTATTTTTGGTATCTATAACACCCGTCACCATATATTTTTCTACGCCATTAAGCGTTAAAACTTCGCCGACAGGATTTTTATCATCAAAAACCCGTGTAGCCATTCGGTCGGTAATCACGATATTATTGGGTTGATTTAATGCCGTTTTTATATCTCCATGTAAAAAAGACATTCCAAATACTTTGAAAAATGTGCTGTCTACATGCGCTGTATGTTCGACATAAAATGCATTGTCTCCAAATTCCAATAATTGCTCATCCCAAGGCGAAAAACCTGTACTAGCAACGACCTCTGGAAAATCCTGTATCAATTTATTGGTTAACTTTGAAGGGGTAAAAGCGGTATTATCTTCGCCCCAATTTCGGTGAATTCGATAGGTGTTTTCGCTATCTACCATCCATTTATCGTAGCTAAATTCATTGATGATAAATACTGCTATCAGCAATGCTAGTGCCATTCCTAGAGATAAGCCTAGAATGTTAATACCAGAAAATACTTTGTTTCTTGATAATTGTCTAAATGCTATTTTAAGATGATTTTTTAACATGATATGGTATTTTGTTGGTAGATTTTGCCTTTTATTTTTATTAACTGAATGATTCCTGCCAGATTATTCTATCTTAATTGCTTCTACAGGATTTGCCAATGCTGCTTTCACACTTTGTAAGCAAACGGTCAAAAAACCTACAAATAATGTAATTAGACCTGCGCCCATAAATACCCACCAAACCAAATCCGTGCGATGGGCAAAACCAGTTAACCATTTATTAGATAAAATGTAAGCAAATGGTATAGCTATAAAAAAGGCTAACCCCAACAGTTTCATAAAATCTTTAGCCAGCAAAGTAATGATACCACTTATAGATGCACCCAATACTTTTCGAACGCCTATTTCCTTCGTTCTTCGTTCTACTGTAAATGCAGTCAATCCAAACAGACCTAATAAGGCAATGAATAAAGTTAATAAGGTAGCATATAAGATGGTTTGACCAAAGCGCTGCTGGTCATCGTATTGTGCCATAAAGCTTGCGTCTAAAAAGGAATAGCGCATCGGATGTGTCGGTTCTATTTCTGCCCAAATTTGTTCTAAAGCAGCAATTGTTTTTGGTAAATCATTGGCTGATAATTTTATGCCTACGTAAGACCGCCAATTTCTCCCACTCATGACAATTGGTTCAATTTTACTGGCAACCCCCTGTGTGTGATAATCTTTTACGACGCCGATGATTTGACCAAAAGCTTCCTCTTCTTCCCAGTTCCATCTTATTTTCTGACCAATGGGATTGTCGATATTATATTCTTTGACAAAAGTCTCATTGACGATGTAATTATTGATAGAATCTTGACCGATTTTGCTATCCAAAAAACGACCTGCTACTATTTCTAAATTTAAAGTTTTTGCATAATCTGCATCTCCTTGAACAATGTAAGGGACAAATCTCTCGCTTCTTCCTTGAATCACTAATGGCCAGTCAGGTAAAAAATCACCGGGTAAGCTAGATGCGGTAGTTACTTCCTGTACACCAGGAATTTGTTTGAACCTACTTTTTAATTGCGTTACTCGCCTAAACGAATTGTCATTATTTAAAGGAATAGATAAGACTTGGTCAGGCTTAAAACCTAAATCCTTGTCTATCATAAAATTGACTTGACGATAAATAAATGCCATCACTATCAATAAGGTTATCGATACAGCAAATTGACCCGTTACCAATGCTTTTCTAAATATCCCTTTGTTTCCCGTTTTTAAGAAATTGGATTTTAATGCGGTTACAGGTTTAAATGCAGACATTACGAAAGCGGGATAAAAACCTGCTAAAACACCAGTAATAGCTGACAAAACAAATGTCCCTGCTATAATTATCCAGCCTGGTTTACTCGCTAAAACGGCTAATTCTCTATTGATAATTTCATTAAAAAATGGCAAGCATACTTCTGCTAACAAAAGTGCAAAAACACCTGCTACCGCCGCTTGTAGAATGGATTCTACGATAAATTGAGTGGTCAATAACCCTCTTCCCGCACCCGTTACTTTTCTGACGCCAACCTCTTTACTTCGTTGACTAGATCTAGCGGTGGTTAAATTCACATAGTTAATAATAGCGACTAATAAGACCAGTAACGCAATGAATCCATAGATGTAAACATTCCGAATACTGCCTACTAATTCGCCTTGTGCCGTCCAACCTTGGGAGTGTAAATACACTTCATTAAATGGTTGTAAATGCCAACGATAAAAATCTGTTTCTTTAATATTACTATTTCTAGTTTGCATTTCTTGTCGAATTAATGCGGTCGCATCTTTATCGACTTTGGCTGCTAAGGCTCCTGGATTAGCATTGGGTTTTAAACGGACATAGGTTAATCGATTGTTTCCAGACCACCCCGTGCTATACCAAGTGAATCGGGTGAATACATCGGCTTGCATATGGGATTTTTTCCCCTTGGTGTCGAGGACGCCTGTGATGATGTATTCGTAGATGCCGTTATAGGTCACGACTTCTCCAATGGGATTTTTATCGCCAAACACTCGCTTGGCCATTTTGTCTGTGAGTACCATTCCATTCACTTGGTCAAAAGCTGTTTTTTTGTCACCATGTAATAACTCCATACCGACCACTTTGAAAAAAGTGCTATCTACATCTGCTGTCTTTTCTACATAAATGTTTTTCCCCTCATAGGTTAATAGCCGATTTTCGTCGATTGAAAAACCCGTAGCGGATACTACTTCTGGATAATCGGTTCTTAATTTTTCGGCTAAAGGACTTGGTGTCCAAGCGGTATTATTGTCCTTTGTTCGATAGACTCTATAGGTGTCTTCACTATTCGCCATCCATGAATCGTAACTCATCTCATTGCGGATAAAAACAGCAATTAGAATAGCCAATGCCATTCCCAGTGATAAACCTAGAATATTGATGCTTGAAAAAACCTTGTTTTTCGATAATTGTCGGAAAGCTATTTTGAGGTGATTTTTAAACATAATTTCAAAATTGTTTAAAGTAGACTTGCTACGTTTCCAAAGCGCAACAAGTCCAATGTTTTAAATACAGTCGAGTGATTTATTAATAGAATTTCAATGGTTGTGCCAACTGTTTAAGTAATTGATTTTCAGTTAATTGTAATAATTTAATTTTTTAGAAAAGGAAAAAACCTGTCCGATAATGGACGAAGGCTGTTCAGAAATGGACGATATAGGTTTTAGGTATTGGTGAGAAATAATTTAAGAAAATAGATTTGGTAAATTGTTTGCGTTTTAGAATTATATTTTTTAAAATGTATTATCTGGTGTTTTTTTACTGGTTATTGATTGAAATGTGGATTATTTGTTTGGAGCTAAAATTTGATACTTGACTAATGTTTGAATACTTTAAAACATTAGGTAACAAACTAATACTATATCCGCTAGCAATCATCGTTTGGCCCCTCCCTTTTCTAGTTTTGCCAATGGATGATTGCCAACGGATAATAAAATAACACAGCCTATGAGCTTTTTATCAGAAACTTGGTTTATTGAAGGAAATATTGATTTTGAATCAAAGAAATATACATTGCTCGCCTATTTACAGCGAATCAATAAAGCGTTTAATGACAATCAGTTATATCCCCAATTAGCGGATTTGATTTTTCACTTTAGAAATTTGCAAAATTTTAAAGAAAGCAAGCAATTGGTTAAAAGCCAGTTTCCTAAAAAATTAACAGGGATTCAGCTTAAAAAAATTCGCCTTATCTATGAGGAGATGATTGCTGATACTGGCTTGATGACAGAGATTGAAGATATCGTACAGTTTGCCATGCAGGAGATGCAAAGTACCGTGAATAACGGAACGGAGTTTTATGATTATGTGGAAAGTAGTTTGTCCATTACGCCTGTTGGCATCTTACCTCATCAGAACGAAGAAGGCTATTTTTTCTTATCAGACGGGAGTCGGTCTATCAAAGTCTATAATTATAAATTGAGTATTTTTCAACGTACCAACGACCGTTTCCGCTCCTTAAAATCTCATTTTGTCAATGAGTGGACGCGTAATTTTGTCAATACTTACGAAAGTATCAAACTAGAATTAATGAAAGCTCAGAAGAGTATGACCTTGCCTGCAGTTTATTCTATTGAAACAAATTTGGCATTTCCTGTGGAGGAAACTTTGTTGCCTGTGGCTAAGCGGTGTTTGGTGCGGCATTTGTCGGCTACTCTCCCTTAATAGCCCCCACAGGATTCCCCAAAGCAGCCTTCATACTCTGCACCCCAATCGTCGCAAAAGCAATTACCACCGCAGCGACACCAGCCACTACAAACATCCACCATTCTAACTCAATCCGATA
>CALJVJ010000216.1 GCA_937974625.1 uncultured Saprospiraceae bacterium | reverse complement strand
CTTTATATGTAGACCTTCCACCTTTGAATGATATTGAAGTCGGGCAAGCAACAAAACTGCCTATAATTTTTGGTAATACCGAGCTACCTGGAAATGCTTATGGCTTAGCCTTCACCTTAAAGTTTGACCCCCAATTAATTAAAGACGGACGGATAGAATTTTTGGAAAGTTGGCTTGGTATTCCTGAACAAGATTTACTGATACTCCATCAAGATTTTAGTTCAGATGGTATATTGGAAGTTGCTTTGACTAGAAAAGATGGACTTATTAAAAATGGTGCTGGTGTCATCGGAAATTTTATCGTCATCATTGATGATATTGAAGCGTACACTGGCGAAGGAAGCGTTGACCTACTAAATGTACAAGTCATTGATAATGAAGGAAATATTTTAACTATTCATACGCCAATGACCCAATTTTCTACCATTACAAATACAGAAGAAGTAAAAATAGCGGAAACTATTAAGGTCTTTCCGAACCCAGTTAATGAATATTTGTCTATTCAGTCTGATTCGAAAGAGGCCTTACAAGAAGTGGAAATTTGGACCATTGCTGGTGAATTTATTCAACGTATTCCTCCCAACCAAATTGATAATATCAATATTTCTGAATTGACTAATGGTTTTTATTTGATAAAAATCAATTCGGGCAAGCAATCCATCTACAAAAAATTTGTGAAACAATAATTCAAAATATCATTTTTATAGGCTTATAAAAATGTCCGAAAAATTATTTTTTTTAAAACAATAATATGCGGGGTTCTTTATAAGCCTTTTTTTATTTTGATTTTTTAGTAAAGTTTTACTATTCTAAAAAATTCTAATAAAAATATATTTGTCCTACCTACATCAAAGTTGAATAATTTCTCGTTAAATCTCTCTTAAAAATTTTACAACACCCATTTTTTCCCCTACCTTTGTTGTAACTGTTAAACACTACCTCCAGGAATAATTTCCCTCCCTACACTACTTTACTTTTATAAAATAAACGAACAAACACTTTTTTGTTAATGAAAAAATCTATCCTATTTTTAGCTATTATTGCCACTTTTTTTGCTTGTGGCAAAGACCCTTTGATTTCTGATACTTGTATTACCAGTTGTTCTCCAAGTGTACCTGGCAAAATTAATATCGCCATTGAAGACCATACCGAATTAGACATCAAAAACTTCGTTATGGATATCAATGGTACAACTGTACCTTTTACTTTATTTCCGAAAATTGAAAAAGGGAGTTATTCTTGCTGGCAATCTTTTGATGAAGTAGATTTAATAACTAATATTCAATTTAATATTGGAGAAAATTCTATTCACCAAGAAATAGTAGAATACCGAAATTTAGATAGCAAACGAGAATATTCGATTGACATAAAATCTGACCCTACCGAGGGCATTAGAGTTCAATTAGTCACAAGCCCTGATTGTGTTTCTTCCCCTAATTAAACCTAAGTAATTGGACAAATATATATTAATATATCTCACAACGCCTCAACGCCTCAACGATTTAGCAATCAACACTTTAGATTGTAGTGTCGTGGTGTCGTAGTGAGCAACTAAATCTGTCTAAGTACTTATCATAAACTATAATCACTAAATAGGACAGATTTCTGAAATCCTATCTGAGGCATTCAGTAACCTTTCCTATTTCTGCTTACCTGTTCTGCTTTAGTACTAATCTTTATTTTTTCCACCTGTAACTTTTCGAGGGTTTCATCCGTCATGGTCTTGATGAATTGCTACTAAATAGTGTTTTTCATCAAAATCACCGATAAAAACACCCGATTATGTTACAAAACTATTTCAAAATTGCTTGGCGTAATTTAAGAAAACACAAATTCTATGCGGCCATCAATATCTTTGGATTAGGCATAGGTATTGCCTCCTTCCTTTTTATTCTCCTTTACATTCAAGACGAGTTAAGTTATGACCAATATCATGAGCGAGCGAGCCAAATCGTTCGGGTAGATTTTCATGCTAAATTAGGCGAAAATGAAGTAATCACGGCTGAAAATGTGCCGCCTGCTGGCCCTGTTTTTACACAAGAATTCCCTGAGGTAGACGCATTCTTTAGGTTTCGTAACCAGGGTTCTTACCTCATTAATTATCAAAATAATACCTATAAAGAAGAAGACATCATCTTCGCAGATAGTACCTTTTTTGATTTTTTCAGCATCCCTTTATTAGCAGGAAATAAAAAACAAGTTTTAGTCCAACCTAATTCTATTGTGCTAACTGAAACAATGGCTAAAAAATATTTTGGTATTAAAGATGCCCTTGGGAAAACCCTAAAATTGGATAATAAAACGGATTTTAAGGTCACCGGCATAATGGCCGATATCCCTACAAATACCCACTTTAAATATGACTTCCTTTTATCTATGAGCACCTTAGATGAAAGTAGAGATTTACAAAATTGGGGAAGTAGTAATTTTAAAACTTATCTATTACTCAAAGAAGGTACCGACTTAACCAGCTTAAATACTAAAATTCAGCAAACCTTCAAGAAGAATTTTGAATCCGTTTTGAGAGATTTTGTTGGTACTACTTGGGAAGAGTTTATGGCAGGTGGCAATTATGCTAAAATGGCGATTATGCCTTTGCAGGATATTCATTTGCATTCTGCTAAAATGGCCGAAGCATCCGCAAATGGAGACATTCGCTACATTTATATTTTTGGAATTATTGGCCTTTTCATTTTATTAATTGCTAGTATCAATTTTGTCAACCTTTCTACCGCTCGCTCCGTCAATAGAGCCAAAGAAGTGGGCGTCAGAAAAGTGGTCGGCGCACTTCGCAATCATTTAGTAAATCAATTTTTAAGTGAAAGTATCTTGATTGCTTTCTTTGCGCTTTTGGTTGCTTTTGGTCTTTTGCATGCCTCCACACCTTACTTCAATGAACTCGCAGGAAAAGAAATAGCTTTAGCAAACTTTTACACACCTCATTTTTTAACTACTGCAATTGGAATAGGACTTGCAATTGGTTTACTATCAGGCATTTATCCTGCGTTTTACTTGTCGGCTTTTCAACCGATTAAGGTCTTAAAAGGTAGGCTAATTGGGCAAAAAAATAAAAGCTTTTTTAGAAACACCTTAGTCGTTTTTCAATTCTTTATTACGACCTTACTTATCGTTGGTACGCTTGTCATTTTCCAACAATTGCAGTACATGCAAAATAAAAAACTTGGCTACAATAAGGATAAAGTACTTGTGGTCAATGATGCTTATGCACTAGATAAGAATGTGCAAGCCTTTAAACAACGCTTATTAGATAATCCTTCGGTAAAATCAGCTTCCGTTTCTGGATTTTTACCTGTTCCGTCTAATAGAAACTCTAGTGCCTATTTTAAAGGTAGAACCCCAAGTCAGGAAAATACTGTTTTGATAGGGAATTGGCGGGTAGACTTTGATTATGTCAAAACGATGGGATTGGAAATTTTGCAAGGAAGAGATTTTGATAGAAAAATGGCTACAGATAGCTCAGGTATCATTATTAATGAAGCCCTAGCTAAACAATTAGGTTATGAAAATCCAGTAGGGGAATTTATGAGTGGTTATGCTTTTGGAGAAGGGAATGCGATTGAGGGAACAGAAGTTTACCCAATTATTGGCGTCATTCGAAATTTTCACTTCGAAAGCTTACGAGAAGCCATTACGCCACTTGCCCTGTTCATCGGCAACAGTAGAGGCGCTTTATCAATACGTCTGCAAACAACCGATATGCAAGGTTTTATCCAACAATTGGAAACGGATTGGAAAGAAATGGCTCCTGGTCAACCATTGTCCTACCAATTTTTAGATGAACGTTTTGCTAGAACGTTTGAAACAGAACAACAACTTGGACAAATTGCGGGCATCTTTGCTTTCCTAGCCATCTTTATTGCTTGTATCGGCTTACTTGGCTTGGCTACGTTCATTGCACAACAACGAACTAAAGAAATTGGGATTCGAAAAGTATTAGGGGCAGATATTTCAAATTTAGTGTATTTGCTCTGCAAGGATTTTGCTAAACTCATCTTAATAGCCTTTGTATTAGCAGCTCCAATTGGTTGGTATTTTATGAATCAATGGCTTGCTGATTTTGCTTATTCAACCTCTATTGGAATGGGTGTTTTTTTAGTTGCTGGTGTGCTCATTTTACTAATGGCTGTGCTGAGTGTGTTTTATCAGGCGACAAGAGTGGCTTTAGTCAACCCGGTAGAGACCTTAAAGTGGGAATAGTAAAAATTTGTATTTATTTAATTTAGAAAATAAAGAAAACATTATTATCTTGTTGCGTATAAACACAATAGATAATTTGTAAAAATAATCTCTAAACTTAAATTAATACAGACATGGCACAATCAAAAAGACAAAAAAAGCTTCAGGCAAGAGATAAAAAAGATGCTAGGAAATTTGCGACGACTACACTTATTGTAACTGGTATCTTATTAGTTTTATTATACGTAATTTATAGTCAATCCGTCTAAACACTAATTAAAAATAGCCCTGCCAGAACTAGGAGTTCTGGCAGGGCTTTCTTATTTAAGTCAAAGAAGTATTGCTTACCGCAACACCCCATCTGCCATTAATAAATCAATATATTTTTTACTTCCTTCTTTATTCAAATGTTGGTAATCTGCAAAACCATTGACCGCGTTTAAGGCACGTGAATAGTCTTTGACTTTCTTCTTGGTTTTGGCTTCAATTTTACCGATAAAATCATAGAAAGAACGCATCTTTTTCACATAAGGTGGATAGTAGGGATTGGCTACTAATTCGACTTTAACCCCTTTACTTTCAGCTAGTTGTATTAAATCATTTAACTGGGTTAATAAGTAATCATCAATGGTCAATTCTACTGCTGTATCTTGTGCTACATTGGCTTGCATCGTCGGACTAATCACTCGGTCATTGAGCCAATCTTCATCCGATTTACTTAAATAATATAACGTTCTTTGGAACACTTCACTGTTATACTGATACAAACTACTGACCTTTCCTGCATACCAAGACTTCTCTGATTTCTCCTTTATCAAACTATTTAAATCTTCGGAATAGCGACTAAAAGTGTTGAAGCCTGCAATTAACTTTTCATTGTGGCGGTCGCACATCGTTACATCTATAATTAGTAATTCTGGCGCTTTGTATTTTTTCAAATAATCACTGACCATAACTCGTCCCAAGTCTATAGGCATAGAATTATAGCTCAAATTCAAAGTGCTTTTCCCTGTCTTTTCCTCAATGTAAGGTTGATAAAAAATTAAGCCTCTCGAATTTCCTAATAATAAAATATCCGCTTCCGCTTTGCCCTGATACAATCGAGCGTACCGAAAGTTGCTCTCCGCCGTAATTTTTGATAAAATATATCCGCCTAGACGGTCACCTACAAAAAATAATAGCAAACAGGCTGGTATCCAAAGTGCTTTTTTCAAAATAGTTAGTTTATTAGTCAATAGTCATTGGTCAGTGCCAATAGTCAGAAGAGGGGAAAAATAATGGGGGTTGTGCCCCAATTTAATGTTTTTTTTACTCTAGTAAAAGTATCGAGGTGGAAGAATTTTGAAGTGGTAGGCGGTTCTATAGTGAAAATGGATGATTTTGTACTGGAAAGAGCGTTTTGATTAGGAATTTGTTGCTGTGTTGCTGTGTTGCTGTGTTGCAATGTTGCAGTGTTACCCTCGAACAAGGCAACACAGCAACACAGCAACAGTGCAACATATCCACAGTGAAACAAACCTTACTTTTCCATATAATCCACTGCCAAATTGCAAAGCGTTCGCACGCCTAATTTCATTCCACTATCATCTATAAAGAAATCTGGGGTATGGTGAGGTGCAGCATCAATTGGGCTGGTCCCTTTTGGCATTCCACCCAAAAACATAAATAAACTCGGTACTTTATTGGCATAGAAAGAAAAGTCTTCCGCACCTGTTACTGCACTTTGTACAATTACATTTTCTGCCCCTGCTACTCTTTCTGCAGTTGCAATCATATTTCTAGTTAACTCGACATTATTGAAGGTAACAGGAACGCCTCTAGTGATTTCTACATCTGCTGTTGCTCCTGCACTTTCTGCAATCTTGGTAGCAGTCAATCGGATTTTATCAAAAATAATATCTTGCATATCAGGGTCAAGCGTTCTAATCGTCCCAATCATTTTACAAGATTCTGGAATAATATTATTTCTTACTCCTCCTTGAATCATACCAACCGTGATGACTGCTGCTTCTTTAGTCAACTCGGTTTGTCGAGAAACAATATTATTTAATCCTTGAATGATTTGAGCAGAAATGGTAATTGGGTCAATTCCTCCCCATGGCATAGAACCATGTGATTGTTTACCATTGACGGTAATCACAAATCGGTCGGCTGCTGCCATTGTTCCACCTGCTTTGTAGCGAATTTTACCAACTTCAGTCATTGAATTGATATGCAAACCAAAGGCAACATCTACTTTTGGGTTATCCAAAATTCCTTCTTTGACCATTAGCTTTGCTCCTCCTTCTTCTCCCGGAGGTGCGCCTTCTTCTGCTGGCTGAAACATAAATACCACCGTACCTTTTAATTCACTTTTTAATCCTGCTAAAATCTCAGCAGCGCCCATCAACATCGCAACGTGGGTGTCGTGCCCACATGCATGCATCACCCCTGTTTCCACGCCATTATAAGTAGACCTTACTTTCGAAGCATATGGAATATCTACTCTTTCCGTTACTGGTAATCCATCCATATCTGCTCTTAATGCGACTACTGGACCTGGTTTCCCGCCTTTCAGTACACCTTTCACACCTGTTTTAGCAAAATTTCTGGTCACTTCAATGCCTAAAGCTTCTAAATGGTCTCCAACCATTTTACCCGTATTAAATTCTCGATTCGACAATTCTGGATTGGCATGCAGATGCCTTCTCCATTTGATAACTTTTGCATCAATCTCGTCTGCCATTTTATCAATAGTAGCCCGTATATCTCCATCTACTAAAGCTACCTTTTTGACCATTGGTGCTTTATCTGCCATAGGGCCTTGCGCCGTTGCACAAGAGGTGTAGATGCCTATGAATAATGTAAAAATCAGTAATTTTTGTAAGCTCATTATTTTATTGTTTTATTGTTATACTGTTTAATCGTTTACTTCTTTTTCAAAAATTAATTCAAAATATTGAGGGGTCCCATAAGCTCCTGTTACATGCGCAAATATTTGTTTAAATCTCCAGCCATTTTTTGCATATTCAGTGATTATCTCTTTATAATCTTGTTTTGGTTTGGTTTTAATAAAACCAGATTTCAATTCTATTTTTACAAATTCGTATTCGTACATATTTGTTTTCTTTTTGATTTATTAAAAAAATAATCAACATCAATGGCAATGGCAAACTCAATTACACTATCGCAAAACTGCTACTGCTACTTATTTCTCCATATAATCCAATGCCATATTACAAAGCGTTCGAACGCCTAATTTCATTCCACTTTCATCAATGTAAAAATCTGGTGTATGGTGCGGTGGCGCATCAATCACACTCATCCCCTTTTTCATTCCGCCCAAGGATAAGAAAATACTTGGTACTTCGTTGGCATAAAAAGCAAAATCTTCTGCTCCTGTTCCTGCCTTAGTGATAATCACATTTGATTCCCCTGCTACTCTTTCAAGGGTTGGAATCATCTGTTTGGTCAATTGAATGTTATTGTAAACTACAGGAGCGTAAGGGATAATTTCTACCTCTGCTGTAGCTCCTGCACTTTCAGCAATACTAGTTGCAGTTAAGCGAATTTTTTCATGAATCAAATCCTGCATTTTGACATCTAAGGTTCGAATAGTACCAATCATTTGACAAGATTCGGGAATGATATTATTTCGAATCCCTCCTTGAATCATACCGACACTTATCACTGCAGCTTCTTTGGTCAACTCTGTTTGCCGACTGATGATATTATTTAACCCTTGGATAATTTGAGCGGAAACGGTAATTGGGTCTACCCCACTCCATGGTCTAGAACCATGGGTTTGCTTTCCTTTTACATCAATCACAAATCGGTCTGCCGCTGCAGCAACACCACCTGTTTTATATTTAATTTTGCCCACTTCCAACATGGAACTTATATGTAAACCGAAAGCTACGTCTACTTTAGGGTTTTGTAAAATACCTTCTTTGACCATTAACTTAGCACCGCCTTCTTCCCCTGGAGGTGCCCCTTCTTCTGCTGGCTGAAACATAAATACTATCGTTCCTGGTAACTCATCTTTTATCGCTACTAAAATTTCTGCTGCGCCCATCAACATCGCCACATGGGTGTCGTGTCCACAAGCATGCATCACCCCAGTTTCTACCCCGTTATAAGTCGCTTTTACTTTGGACGCGAATGGTAAATCTACTCTTTCCGTCACTGGCAAAGCGTCCATATCTGCTCGCAACGCAACTACGGGACCAGGTTTTCCACCTTTTAAGATTCCTTTTACCCCTGTTTTGGCGAAATTTCTGGTCACTTCAATACTTCCTAATGCTTCTAAGTGGTCGGCGACCATTTCACCCGTTTTGAATTCTCGGTTGGATAATTCTGGGTTTTCGTGCATATGCCGACGCCATTTGATGACTTTTGCTTCTAATTCATTTGCCATTTTATCTATGATAGCTCTTGCATCTGCCTCTATCGGTATTTCATCTACTAAGGGCGCTTGGACAATAGCTGGACCTTGCGCTCTAGAGCTTGTAGCAAAGAGGACTAACAAACATAAAAAAGTAGTTAGTTTCTGTATTTTCATAAAAATTAAATTTGATTAGAAAAGCGAATATAGTTAAAGATGTTATTAAATAAAAACATAACCCATCTAAGTTGTCCGACCACTTTACCTGATGATTTTTATTTAAAATTATATCTTTTGCTTACATTACTCCTCGTATTCAAAAAGAACTTATTCAACAAAACAAACACCAATGTCTTATCTTTTGCTTTTACTAATTCCCTTACTGCTATTTGGAGGCTTATATCTAATTAGAAGAACACCTTATGGCTTATTAGATACAAAAGTAGCCCTTGCCTTAAAAGTCATGCCCCAACGAAAAAAAGGACTTTCTGTAGAAGTGCAAAGGGAACAAATGAACAAAATGATGGCACCTTACAATAAAGGGAATCTCATTTCGAGGGTAGATAACCAACATATTCCTAACGAAGGTTTCGATATACCCATTAGAATCTATTCAAATTACTCAGAAAATAATTTACCAATACTCTTATTTTTTCATGGTGGAGGATGGGTCGTTGGCAATATTAATACCCACGATGGCATCTGCCGTCAGTTGGCTAAAGTTACAAAGGCAGTGATTGTAAGTGTTGATTATCGCTTAGCTCCCGAACATCCTTATCCGACCCCATTATTGGATTGCTATGCGGCGTTGGAATGGGTGTATAACAATGCTGCTACCGTAGGTGGTAATCCTAAAAAAATAGCGGTTGGTGGAGATAGTGCTGGAGGCAATCTAGCGGCCGCTGTCTGTCTAAAAGCTAAAGCTGAAAACGGACCAAAAATTGCCTACCAAGCATTGGTTTATCCTGTAACGGATTTGAGTAAATTAACTACCCCTTCTTATCAAAATTTTGCCACTAAGTTCTTCTTAACAAAAGAGATGATGGCGCAATATATTAATCATTATGTCGCCGATGAACCTACTAAACTTGAAGCTTATGCTTCTCCATTATTAGCAAAAGACTTGACTAATTTACCCCCCGCCTTAGTCATTACTGCTGGTTTTGACCCACTTAGAGATGAAGGCGAAACTTATGGGGAACGATTGAAAGCCGCAGGTGTTCCCGTGACGATTACCAGATACAAAGGGACCATTCATGGATTTTTTGGACTTGGGGCTTTGGGTACAGCTGGAGTTGATGCGGTGAAAGAAGTTGGTGATAAATTGACAGAGGCTTTTTATGGTTAGTTGGATTAATGATACAACTGAAATAAAAATTAGACAAAACAAAAAGGAACGAATCAACAAAAAATAAAGTTGATAACATGACAGTTTTTTTTGATAATCTAAACTAAAAAACGATTATGATAACGCTCAAAATTAGAAAAATGTAAGCTTCATTGTCCAAAGGTTTTTTTAAAAAATTGAAGTTTTAAATTTTAAAATTAAAAAAAATGAAGAATATATTTTTCACTTCAGACCATCACTTTGGACATAAAAATGTAATTAAATTTTCAAATCGTCCATTCAAATCTGTTGAAGAAATGGATGAAATGATGATACAAAGATGGAATGAAAAAATTAAGGAAGACGATGACGTTTATCATTTGGGAGATGTAGGATTATCCTCTTCTGGAAAACTGCGAAAATTATTAAGCAGACTCAATGGTAAAATTTATCTAATCAAAGGTAATCACGAAAAGTCAGCGGAAGCTTGTCATGCAAGATTTGAATGGATTAAAGATTATCATGAACTGGTAATTGAAGATAAAGACTTTGAAAGAGGTCAGCAAATGATTGTTTTGTTCCATTATGCGTTAAGAGAATGGAATGCTTCTCATTGGGGCACTTATCATTTATATGGTCATTCTCATGGAACTTTAGCAGATAATCCAAATTCATTATCCTTTGATATTGGCGTAGACTGTCATGACTTTTATCCATTATCCTACGAAGCGGTTAAAGCAATTATGAAAAAGAAAGATTGGAAACCTCCATTCGAAAAAGGAAATGGATAACAAATACAAAGAAGGCGATTGTACCATTGTACAATCGCCTTTCTATTATTTTACAGTATTTTGCTATACTAGACTTTCCTGTCCTTTTTAGTTAGTCGTCGCATTGCCATTTGCATCTCCTTTCTTAATGCCGATAAAATTAATAACGGTGTTTTCCCCACTCGTTAAATTAAAATTAGCCGTTACCTCACTTTCATATTCTGGGTCATTGGCTTGGGAGAAATTAAGTGCAGCAAGTTCCTCTTTTTCTATATATCGCCAACTAGATTGAGGAAATTCTGCCGTTATGCCTAAAATCAAATTCCTATGCAGCACCAAATCAAAGGCAGTAATATTTCCAGATTGGTTGACATCCATTGCCAAGTATTGATAAGCTTCTTCAAAAGGGGTAATGCCTAAGATATGACGAGCTGCCAATACATAGTCAAAAGTACTTACCCCATTTAATGGATTATTATTTTCTGTTGTCAATTCAAAAGATATACTTATATCTTCAGGTAAATCTTCAAAACTATAATTCCCTGCTTCGTTGGTCATTGTTGTAGCTGAAAATTCTCCAGATTTGATGGTTACCTCCACATTAGATAGTGGCACTTCTTGAAAAGTGGAAATATTTCCAGAAAGACTCGTGTTTTGAGCAATTATCCCTACCGTGAAAGAGCAAAATATAAGCAGTAAACTATTTTTTATGTAGAACATCATTTTTCAATTTTTTGATTTTTTAAAAAGTGGTTATTAAGGAACTTTGAAAAAATAAGCTCATTGCTTACTCCGTCTTTATCATCAATTTCCCATTTCCTAATAATACACCATCTGCTTTTACCTCAAATAAATACATCCCTGATTGCAAATCTCCTCTTTCTATCCTCAATTCATTACCAGAAAATTCATAAGTCCTCACTTGTTTTCCTTGTAAATCAAATAACTGGAATAAGCCGTTTTGATATGGCTCATTTTCCAAACGAATAATTGCAAAATCTCCCATTGGATTTGGGTTAACCCCCAATTGAAGTGGAGCTGCTACTTCATCAGTAGAAGTAACCACTCTAAATTCTAGAAAATTCACCCCTATCGTATGAAAATAAGTGTTCGTAATAATTGGCTCGTTGAAATCAAAATAAATGGCTGCACTATTTTCTAGCACACTCCCGATAGCTACGTCGGGTTGCTGTTGGATGCTAAATTTAAAGAATCCATGCGACCCTGGCTCATTAATATTGCTATCGGGCAACATGATATTCTCAAAACTATATTTCAGAATATTGGCGTCCACTATTTCTAACTCGTACGGGTGACTACTTACAAGTGGTACAAAAGTGGAAACATCCAATAAATCCGAAAGGGTGTCCAAAACAACAATGTTAAATGCAGTATCTGTTCCTGTATTTTGAAAACGGATATGGTAAGTTAAATCCGTATTCGGTTCGATATAATGTGCCGATTGATAGCCTCCAGGGGACGCATTTTTATCGTTCGGGTCAAAAGCACCTCTGTTTTCTTGACAATCCATATCCTCAAATTGACTTTCGTCTCCCATCGAAAACATATTTATCATGCCTGTACTGAATGTACCATCCTCATTTGTACCACATCCCTCCACTGCTATCGTTAAGTGTTGCTCCATTGGGTGATTGGGTACTTGTGGGGTTCGTAGTCGGTAGGTTGCTCCATTTGCTTCAAATTCCAAGGTTTCTGTTTCGCCACTTTGTAATTGAAATGCTTCAAAATTATCTGATTTCAACATAATCATATCTTGGATAACAATGAATTCTTGTTGCAAATTCATTGCTCCATCTCCTACATTTTTGATACGAAATTGCAACGTCCCTTCATCTTCCTTACACTCACTTTCTAATTCCAAACTAGCGCCTGACCAGTTAGCTGCCGGTGTTTCGCAGACCATATTGGGAAATACTTTAGCCGTCACACAGTGCGTTTGCCCTAATACCGCTTCTTCACAATCCACATTAATGATTATGGAAAATTGTCCACAATCATTCAAATCTACTGTACCTATATCAAATCGATATACATCTGTCTCTACCATCGTTCCTGCAATACTGCTACTAACAAACTTAAACGCTGGGTCTAACTGCACTTCGATGTAGGCATTCTCTGCCGCAATCGTCCCATTGTTACAGTAGTTGACAATGTAGGTATTATCAAAACAACGCCTTAGAAAAGGGGTGGCAATTTCGACAGACATACTCGGACAGTCAACTGTTGCTTGCCCTGCGAAAGTAATATTTACGGCTTCTGTAGCCCCTTCCAAAATAGACACTGTTTGGATAGGTTCACAAATCGAAAATAAATTATTCGGCGGTGGGATAGCCTCTACTTGGTAATCTCCATATGGTAGGAATGCTCTGAAAAGACCGTTTTCATCTGTGATTTTAAAACGATTATTTGTACCTACAATTTTGATAGACCAATCTTTTAAGCCTTTTTCTGCCTCATCCAACATACAATTATCATTTTCATCAAAAAGTACTCGACCTTCTAATAATCTGCCTGTCGTAACAATTTCCATGTTTGTGGAAGTTAAAAAAGCTTCTTCGACTGGGAATTTAACAAACTCAATTTTTGTGGGCGTATGGTCAATAAATAATTGAGTAGGTACTTCTGATAATTTGTTGAAGACGATAGAAAATAATTGACTATTGTCTTCTAACGTTACGCCTTGCACTGTATTATGCACCCAAAAAAGAGATAATTCACCATTACTGACGGGTGCCGTATTAAAAGATGTTACATCTAAACCTTCCAGACTGAATTCTCCTAATGAACTAAATTCTAAAATAGTTGGGTCCCAATTTAGGGAAAATTGCATACCCACTATTTCTTCAAAATTGTTAACTCTTAAAATAACAACTAGTTCGTTTTCTGTACTCGTTGTAAAGGTTTCGGTATTAATTTCGACTTGCGCTTGTAGCGGGACCCCAAAACTAAATGAAATCAATAGTAGGGCTAAGATGCTGCGAAAAAGTTGATTTTTCATCATGGGTATTTTATGGAAAAATAATTTCATGGGCGTTCAGTTTTGTAAATTTCTTGATTAGCTAATCTTTCAATTCAGGTTACAGGAATTAGGAAAAATCTAACCTTTCCATCTTGCAGCTTTATTTTGCTCTTCTTTTGCTTACAAAAACACTCATTACCCGTATGGGTAATTCCGTTTTTTGCGCCTTGATTAAGAACAAACTAAAACCACAATTTTGGAAATCTTATTTATTTCCTAACGCCTAAAATTTCTTACAATACAAAAATCCATACAAACCGCTTGTAAAACAAAGACAAAAAGGGTAATTTGTAACATAAAACTATACTTAAAAACAAATTACTATATTGATAATCAATTATTTACTCAATATTTTGCAACAAATCTAATCCTAATCACCCTTGAAAAATCATAAATTATTTTCCTTATTTGCTCAATTAACTGCTCAAGAGAAGCGAGATTTAGAAAAATTTTTACAAGCTAAGGTATTTAACAACCGTAAATTAGCCTTATTGCTCTTTCAATTTTTGCTAAAACATAAAACCCCTCCTAATAAATCAGCCATTTTTAAAGTGCTTTTTCCCAATGAAAAATATCAAGATGACAAGGTCCGACTTTGTATGAGTCAATTGGTGAAAAAAATAGAAGCTTTTTTAGTTTATCAATATCAGCAACCCAAAATAATTGCCAATGCTAAAATTTTAGCTAAAATCTACCGGCACAAAAATCTACAACCAGCTTCTGAACGATTGTTAAAAAACACCCTGTTGCTACAAGAGAATCAACCGCTAAGAAATGGGCCCTATTATTTTGATAAATACGAATTAACTTTAGAGCGCTTTAATAATGCTAGCGCTGTCCGCACCACCCAACAAAACCTACAAGAAGTCTCTGATAGTTTGGATACCTCTTTTTTGATTCTAAAATTGCAACAAGCTTGTTTGGCACTTTCTCATCAAGCCGTTTTTCAACAAGAATATCAGATGGGCTTGTTGGATGTCATTTTACCTTATATTAAACAACATCAGTTGACCAAAATTCCAGCTGTTGGGATTTATTATTATTGCTACTTAGCTTTAAAAGGACAGACTGCAACGGCACATTTTGCCAGTTTCAAAAAATTACTATTTAATTACCAAACCCAGTTTTCTGCAAAAGAATGGAGTAATCTTTTATTACTAGGTACCAATATTTGCATTCAGCTTATCAATAAAGGAGACGCTACCTATTTAAAAGAAATTCTAGAGTTATATAAAAAAGGATTAGCCACAAAGGCATTATTAGACAACGGTGTTTTATCTCGCTTTGTCTACCAAAACATTGTGACCTCAGGCATGCGAGTCGGCGAATTGCAATGGACTCGCCAATTTTTAATTGACTATAAAGCGACCGTAGAAGCAGATTTTAGAGAAAGTGCTTTTCGGTTTAATATGGCAAGGTTGGCCTACCACGAAAAAAATTATGAGGAAGCTATGGAATTACTGCGAGATACCGACCAAGCTGATTTATTGATTAATTTATACGCCAAAAATCTGCTGTTAAAAATTTATTACGAAATGGGGGAATTCAAACTGCTTGAGTCTTTTTTAGATGCTTTTCAGATTTATCTCCGAAGAAAAAAAGACATCGCTTCCCACAAAAAGAATTACTGGAATATGATTTACTACACCCAAAAACTAATGAAAGTTAACCCATTCAATGCTGCCGCCAAAGAAAAATTAAAAGCTAAAATTGAAGCAGAGGTTGTTTTATTAGAACGTCCTTGGCTGTTGGAACAACTTTCTAAATGTTGAACTATAAATGGTAAATGGTAAATTATAAATTATAAATGGTAAATTGTAAATCTAGGAACGCGACTATTAGCAAATCTGTTTAAATCTGTAAACCATCGTATCCGTGGGCCTATTCTTTTAGAAGGTTCCCTCTCTATACTATTGCTCCAAAACCTACCCTAAAACGAAATACTATTCTATTGCCCCACTTGAAAACCCGCCAGCCTGACGACTAGTCGGGCAGGTTGAAAACTCTAAATTCTAAATTGAAAATTACTCCCCCTTATCCAAAATACCATGCAAAGCAGCATATTGCAATAACATTATCGTCTTAGCATCCTTAATTTCCCCTGTTTTAATCATTCCCATTGCTTTTTGAAAATCCAATTCAATTACCTCTATTTCTTCCTGTTCTTCTGCCACACCTCCGCCTTCATTTACTTTCATCTCTTTATCGTATTCCGCAATAAAAAAATATAAAATCTCCGTGACAGAACCTGGTGACATGTAGGACTCCATCACTTTTTCTACTTTTTTCAGTCGATACCCTGTCTCTTCTTCGGTTTCTCTTTTGATACTATCTTCGGGATTTTCTTGCTCTAAAATACCTGCACAGGCTTCTATCATCATACCATCTTTGCTCCCATTCAAATAGGTGGATATCCGAAACTGGCGAGTTAAAATAATAGTTTGTTGGGTTTTATTATACAAAAGGACTACTGCTCCGTTGCCTCGGTCGTAAGCTTCCCGTTCTTGGGTTTCCCAAGTACCATCTTTTTTGAGGTAATCATAAATAATCTTTTTCAGACTATACCAATTATCAGATAAGAGGATGGCTTCTTTTATTTTTACGTTTGGATTCATGCGTAGTATTTGATTCATCAAAAAGCACTTTATTATCAGAAATATACTCTAATGTGAAGAAAGTTGTTTTCTTTTGTATCATATTTTCACGATTTCTTAAGGTAGATTAAGTCCAATGAAAGATAAACTCATTTTTGCCACTGGCAACCCAAATAAAGTTAGAGAAACAGGTCAAATTTTAAAAGATTACATGGAAGTCATCAGTATGAAGGATATTGGGGCGACCGAAGATATTCCTGAAACAATGCCCACTTTGGAAGGTTGTGCTTTGCAAAAAGCTCGGTATTTAGCCACGAATTATCAAGTGAATTGTTTTTCAGAAGACACAGGTTTAGAAGTAGATGCTTTAGATGGTGCACCGGGTGTCATTACTGCTCGCTATGCTGGCCCTGAAAAAAATGCGGAGGCGAACATGGCTTTGCTATTAAAAAACTTAGAAAACAACTCTAACCGAGGTGCACAGTTTAGAACCATTATCGCTTTGATTCTAAATGGCGAAGAACACCTTTTTGAAGGTATCGTTCGAGGGACTATTAGCCATCAAAAGGAAGGAACCGGTGGTTTTGGCTATGACCCTGTTTTTATTCCAGAAGGGCATACTAGTACTTTTGCTAATTTGCCTGCAGAGGTGAAGCATGGGATTAGTCATCGGTCTAAGGCTTTGGCGAAATTGGTGGCTTTTTTGGATGGCATCAAATCTTAAATCATAGTTCTTACATCTTACCTGCTTGCCGGCAAAGCAGGAATTATAAATCCATCTAAAACTTAACTTGATGGATTTATGATGTATGATTTATGATTGCCCTCCTGATGCGCCCACATTTCCTGAAAGACTGCACTTCCTTGAAATAATTGCTCAAAAGTTCCTTCATCTACAATCCGCCCTTGGTCCATCACGTAGATATAATCAAACTTGGGCAACAGATGCAATCGGTGCAAAGAAGACAAAATAGCCTTCTCCGAAAAAGCCGCAAACAATTGGTCGTAAATCTTCATT
>CALJVJ010000215.1 GCA_937974625.1 uncultured Saprospiraceae bacterium | reverse complement strand
CCAATTTTCCAAACTTAATGTTTCCGAAACAGGAATTGATTTTATAAACAAATTGACCGAAACGCATAAGTATAATTATTTTACCTATCCTTATATGTATTTGGGTGGAGGGGTATCCGTTGGAGATATAAATAATGATGGTTTAGAAGATATATTTTTTACAGGAAATATGGTCGCCAATAAATTGTACTTAAACAAAGGGAATTTACAATTTGAGGATATTTCACAAAGTGCTGGTATTATAGGGGATGAACGTTGGTATTCAGGAACAACCTTCGTGGATATTAACCAAGATGGGTTTTTAGATATTTATTGCGCTGTCGGAGGGAAAAATCCACCCAATAATAATGTGCTATATATCAACAATCAAGACAATACATTTACAGAAAAAGCAAAGGAATATGGAATAGATTGCGATGGAATTAGTATGCAATCTACCTTTTTTGATTATGATAAGGATGGTGACCTAGATTTGTTTGTCATCAACTACCCGCCTACTAGTTTTACAGCACCTGTCGATTATTATAAATATATGTTGGACAATCATCCACCAGAAGATTCCGATAGACTATATCGTAACGACAATGGACATTTTACGGATGTTACAGTTGAATCGGGCCTTAGCAACTTTGGCTTAAGTTTGGGCGTGGTGGCTTCGGATGTAAATAATGATGGATATACCGATATTTTTATTTCTAATGATTTTAATGCGCCTGACTTTTTATATATCAACAATCAAGACGGCACCTTTACGAACCAAATTCAGACCAGTCTTCAGCAAACCTCCTTTTTTGGGATGGGGGCAGATATTGCAGATTTTAATAATGATGGATTTATGGACATTTTTCAATTGGATATGTCTGCCGATGATAATTTCCGTTCTAAAGCCAATATGTCATCAATGGACCCTGATGCTTTTTATAGGTCAGTAGAATTGGGTTTGCACCATCAAAATATGCAGAATTCCCTTCAAATGAACAATGGGAATTCTCCCGGTGAATTGCCTGTTTTTAGTAATGTATCAAGATTGGGGGGCGTATCTTCTACAGACTGGAGTTGGGGAGGATTAATGGCAGATTTTGACAATGATGGATGGAAAGATATTTTTGTGACTAATGGTATTCGAAGGGATGTGAATAATAAAGATTTTTATGCCGAACATCGTTCGTTTTTTGACAAAATGGAAAAAGACCCCAATTATAAAAATAAAGAAGAGGAAGTTGGCCTTTTGAAATATTTAGAAGGATTACCTTCTGAAAAGTTGAGCAATTATATGTTTCGTAATAATGGGGATTTGACTTTTGCTAATAAGGCAATGGAATGGGGGTTTGAGGAAAAAACCTTTTCCAATGGTGTTGCTTTTTCTGATTTAGATAATGATGGGGATTTGGATTTAGTTATCAATAATTTGGAAGATATAGCTAGTATTTATCAAAATAATGCTTCGGAGAATAATTACTTAACCCTTGATTTACAAGGAGATAAAAAAGTACTACCTAATGGAAGTAAGGTGTCCGTTTATACTGCTGATGGATTGCAGGTACAAGACTACAACACGGTGCGGGGGTATTTATCCTCAGTTTCCCCTTTACTACATTTTGGTTTGGGAGCTGCTACTCAAGTGGATAGCATTGTGGTTACTTGGTCGAATGGGATGGTTTCCAAAATTACAGATTTAAAAGCAAACCAGAGATTGGCTATTAATTACGAAGCACAGAAAGCCAAAAGTCAACCTATTACCCCAGAAAAAGCGACCCAAAAACATTTTCAATCGGTTGAAGTAGCGGATGCTTTTGAGCATACGGAAAATGTTTTTAACGATTTCGAAGCCGAGATTTTATTACCGCATAAAAACTCTACTTTAGGACCAGCACTTGCTGTAGGAGATTTAAATGGGGACAATTTAGAAGACTATATTGTTGGAGGAGCAGTTGGACAAGACTTTGCGATTTATATTCAAAATAATCAAGGAAATTTTGATTTATTAACTATTCCTGATTTAGGAAAAGATAGATATTATGAAGATTTGGGAATTTTAATTTTTGATGCGGATAATGATGGCGACCAAGATTTTTATATTGCAAGTGGAAGTAATGAATTCAAACCTAATTCCAATGGGTATGAAGACCGACTTTATGAAAATATCGGCAAAAATAAATTCCGTCGTAACACCGAGGCTCTTCCAGATATTAAGATTAGTGGTATGAGCGTAACTGCCTCCGATTATGACCAAGATGGAGATTTGGATTTATTTGTCGGTGGCCGATTATTACCTAAAACTTACCCTTATCCAGCTGATTCTTATATTTTAGAAAATGTTAGTACCACAGATGGGCCAAAATTTGTCAATGCTACTCAAGATGTCTTGCCAGAATTGACGGGTCTTGGACTAGTAACTGCTTCTGTATGGACTGATTTTGATAAAGATGGCTGGGATGATTTAATAGTCGTTGGAGAGTGGATGCCAATCAAAGTATTTAAGAATAGAGGTGGAACTTTTGAAGATGTTTCGGAGTTCGTTTTTGCGGATGAATTTAGAGGTTGGTGGTTTGATATTCAAAAAGGGGATTTTGATAAGGATGGCGATGAAGATTTAATAGTCGGGAATTTGGGTAAAAACTATAAATACCAAGCCAGTGAAGCGACCCCTTTTAGTGTTTATTTAAATGATTTTGATAAAAATAGAAAAAAAGATATTGTCTTAAGTTATAAAAAAGGAGCCAAAGAATATCCTGTACGTGGTCGTCAATGTTCTTCTCAACAAATGCCTGCCATAAAAGCAAAATTTAAGGATTATAATTCTTTTGCGAATGCTACCCTAAACCAAATCTATACGACCGAAATGTTAGAGGAATCTTTAAATTATTCCATCACTTCTTTTTCAAGTATTTATTTGGAAAACAATAAAGGGGAATTTATAGCAAAACCTTTACCTCAGTTAGCCCAAATATCTAGTATCAATCAAATTGTGGTAGAAGACTTGGATGGCGATAGTCATTTAGATGTGGTAGTGGCAGGTAATTTATACAATTCAGAAGTGGAAACTCCACGGAATGATGCCAGTTTTGGATTGTTTTTAAAAGGGGATGGAAAGGGTGAATTTATGGCTCAACCGATGATGGAATCGGGGCTAAAAATCGTTGGAGATGTAAGAGGAATGGAGTTAATAACAATAAATAAGGTTAAACATATTTTAGCAGCCAAAAATGATGAAGCATTACAGTTAATAAAGGTAAATCGAGTATCAAAGGAGGAATTTTAGTAAAAAAGTGTGCTACCCTTTACCAAAGTAATTTTATTCAAAACAAAACGAAAAATCAACCATAAAATGAAGTCATCAACCTCAGTTGTATCACCCCAGGCGGACCAGCGCTTATTGTCCTTAGATTTTTTTAGAGGACTAACGATGTTCCTTTTAATCGCAGAATTCACTTTGCTTTTTGAGCATTTTGTTGACCCTGCCGCCCCTAGTTGGTTACATCATTTTGGGGAACAGTTTCATCATGTAGAATGGATAGGTTTAAGCTTTTGGGATTTGATTCAGCCATTTTTTATGTTTATCGTAGGTGTGGCGATGCCATTTTCTCTTGGAAAGCGACAGAAAAGAGGGGAGAGCGAAAGCAGTATCCGCAATCACGTTTTTCGTCGATCTTTCTTAATGCTGTTTTTGGGTTGGTGGTTGTATTGTATGGGCGCTGGCGAGATAGTTTTTAAATTCCAAAACGTCTTGGCTCAATTAGCTGTAACCTACTTATTAGCTTATATGGTGATGAACAAATCGTTCAAAACACAACTAATTTTTTCGGTAGCTTTGATTATCGGTTCTGATTTAATTTACCGATTTTTTGGCGTAGAAGGATTTAATGCGCCATTCACACCAAATGAAAATTTTGGCACTTGGTTGGACCTTCAATATGGAGGTGCAGATATGGGCGGTCATTGGGTATCTTTCAATGCCATTCCTACGGCAGCACATACCATTTGGGGATTAATGGCTGGACAATTATTATTGAGCCAAAAATCAGCGAATGAAAAACTAAAAATGCTACTAATCGCAGGAGCTATTGGCTTGGTCGCAGGTTATGCTTTATCGCCTGTTATCCCAATTATTAAACGAATATGTACCAGTTCTTTTATTCTCGTCAGTGGTGGATGGACCTTTTTGGCTTTAGCTTTTTCTTATTGGTTAATTGATATAAAAAAATGGACGAGTGCTGTTTGGATATTCGCTATAGTTGGCATGAATCCCTTATTCATTTATTTGTTTGCTCATATTGGCGGTGCAGATCTAATGAAAACCGTAGTAAGTCCATTTACGACCTCGATGCTTGGATGGACGGGAGAATGGCCAATGAAAACCATTGCTTGTTTAATTACCCTCTATATCTTGTGGTACCTGTGTTATTGGCTGTATAAGCGGAAAATTTTTATTCGTATTTAGCCTTATCAAGTGACTTCCTGTCACTTGATAAGTTGGCGGTGTAGCAAAAGTAATGCTAATACCTACGAGGCACAGCCTAACGCTAACCCAGCATTACAGCTGATACACCGCCGATAAATTTATTTCAGAGGTTTTTTAAATCATCAAGTGACGGGAAGTCACTTGATGAAAAAAAAATGATTATCATGGTAGCCTTAAAAAAAACAAATTGGTATTTACTGTTCTTTCAATATTTGGGTTTAGTATTAACCATTATGCTCCTTAATGCTTGCTCAACACAAGAAGGCAAGAAATCTGGCGACAAATCTGATATTCCAGTTGAAGAATCAAGGGATATTAAGAATATAGCCAAGATAGATATTCATACGCATTATCGTTTTGACCGACCTTACTTGGTAGAGGAGTTGAAAGCTTTAAATATGCAAACCACCTTAGTAGATGTGGTAAGAACGGAAGCAGGGAAGGAAGTACGGTCTTGGGATAACTATTTGGCAATGCAAAAGCAATATCCAAACCGATTTTCACTCTGCTCGGGTTTTAATGCGGATGGTATTGATGACCCGAATTATGCCGAGAGTATCATCGAACAATTAGGCAAAGAAATTAAGGAAGGGGCACGAATGGTAAAAGTGTGGAAAAATTTTGGAATGGTTCATAAAGATGCTACGGGGGCATTTATACAAATTGATGATGCAAGATTGCAGCCTATTTGGGATTTTTTATCGGAAGCCAATATTCCCGTAATGGCACATATAGGTGAACCATTACAGGCGTGGCAGCCCATTGATACCCTCAATCCGCACCATAGCTATTTCAAAAACCACCCTCAGTATCATGCTTACCAGCATCCAGAAATTCCACATTATGACACCATTATGGCTGCAAGAGATAGGTGGTTAGCCAAGAATCCTAAGCTTACTATTATGGGAGCACATTTAGGAAGCATGGCCCATGACGTGGATGAAGTAGCCAAAAGATTGGACCAGTTTCCTAATTTCATGGTAGAACCTGGTGCTAGATTTGGAGATTTAGTCAGACAAGATTCCAGAAAAGTAGCGGCCTTTTTTAATAAGTACCAAGACCGAATCCTCTATGGGTCAGATATTGTGATTTCCCAACCAGAAAGTGAACTTTCAAAGGAGGATATTGCTGGTGGAAAAGCCTTTATGCATAAGGTTTTACATTTGCACTGGAAGTATTTAAGTTCAGATGAATCCTTTGATTTTGATAGTCCTGTATTACCAAGAATTTATAAGACCAAAGGATTAAATCTTAGTAAAGAAATTCTTCAGAAAATTTACCATGATAATGCGGTAAAACTGTTAAATTTAAAGCAATAGTACTTACTTCTACTTTGGGACTCTAGTGTGGACTGACATTAGAGATTTTGGTGTTAAGAAAATTATTCAAAAAAGGCACAAGAGTACCCTTGTTTGAGCATGAGGCCGTAAGGACGAACCCAAAGGGATGGGATGCCAGTTTGGGTACGGATGCCTTTTTTGAATAATTTTTAGCCAAAATATCTATAGTCTTGAATTTTTGTTTCTTTTTTTTCAAGAAAAAAGAAAAAGAGGAAAATACACTTCTTAAAGTCCCAAAGTAGAATTAAGTCCCAAAAGTAGCTCAAAAAAACGGCTGAACAGATACGAATGAATTTCACAATGAAAAAAAAGCAATTTTTTTTAATACTCCTGTTTATTGCAGCAATAGCCTACTATTGGATGTGTATTAAAAAAGGACCAGAATATTACCAGCCAGAGGTTTTGGCTGCACATTCTAATGGAGCAAATTTTGTTGGGTCAAAAACATGTATGGAATGTCATGCCGATATTTATGACACACATCTACTAACTGCCCATTATAACACTTCTGCAATTGCTAGTGCTGAAAACATGAAAGGCAGTTTTGAAGCTGGTTTAAATACCATCAGTCTTAGGGATACAGAAGTGGAAATGGGAAAAGAGGGAAATGCTTTTTATCAACAGACTAAAGCAAAAAATACAGATGAACAAATGCCACCTGAAACGATGGATATTGTTATTGGGTCAGGAGTAAAAGGGCAATCATTTTTGAATTGGAAAGTGGAAAAGTTATTTCAGTTACAAGCCTCCTATTATCCTGCTGCCGATATGTGGATTAATAGCCCAGGGTATCCTGATTACCTAATCCAAAGACCTGTTCGAGATGGCTGTTTAAAATGCCATGTGACTCACGCTACAAACCGTGATTTTTCTGGAAAGGGCAATCAATACGATAGAAATCGAATGCTTTTTGGAGTGGATTGTGAAAGATGCCATCAGCCATCAGAAGCCCATGTGGTTTTCCATAGAAATAATCCAACAATTAAGGAGTCAAAATTCATGTTAAAATTAGATACCCTTTCTAGGCAATTGCGCCTAGATGCTTGTGCACAATGTCATTCGGGACCACGGGAAGCTATCTTAAAAGGGAATGCTTTTTCTTACCTTACAGGAGAACCTTTAGATGAATACTCCAGAAACTTTTATAAAGGGCAAACGACTAGTGAATTGGATGTACATGGTAATCAATATGGTTTGTTGACTAGCAGCAAATGTTTTAAACTAAGTCCAAAAATGGATTGTGGTACTTGTCATGACCCGCATAAAAAACAGAGAGGAGATGTGACTCATTTTAACCAAAAATGTATGAATTGCCATGATTCAGGTACAGTTGAGTGTGAGGCAGAAACTACTGAAATTAATGCAATGAGCAATAATTGTATTGCTTGCCACATGCCTAACACGCCTTCCAAAATCATGTCATTTCAATTAGGAGATAGCCTAACGACGCCTGTTTATGTAAGAACTCATTTAATTGGCATTTATTCAAAAGAGAAAGAAAATATTGATAAAGATTCAGTTGAGCAATTAGAAAAATACATTGAAGAAAAAATGTCTAATTAGTAGCCACCGTTACTTCATCCCCTTCCTTTAATTCAATAACTGTAAAAGTATAAGGTTGTCTGCTATTATCTCCCGCTATACCTTCTGTTTTACGTCCATTTATATATAGAAAGTCCTGTGTCCCCGGAAGGCTTGCGGACCATTTTATAGTGCCACCACTTACATTGGTCGCTATAGTTTTAGTATTTCCAAAATGCTTTACAGTGACTAAATTAGAGAGTAGCGGAATGTTTTGCATTTCGACCCAATTTTCTTCTTTTTCTAATCTTGGAAAGGTCGAAAAAGTAGTAGTAGCAGCTTCCACATTAATCCCCATCAAACCGCGAGTTAAATGCTCTATAACGGTAAATGAATTTTCTGGATAATCTCTACGCTTATTGTCAACACTACACAAATCAATTATCATTTGATTGGCCAATTCAGAAAGTCCATTTTCATAAAAAATAATAGGCAAATAGGATTTTAGTTCAACAATTAATTTAGGGTAGTTAGCAGCATACTCATCCACAATACTTTTAAATTTTTCATCATTTGAAATGGCTTCAAAATAGTATAAATAATGCAGGAAAGCTTGGTCTTTTCCGACCATAAAATAATCAAAAGCTCCATCTTCATAAAGGATGGAACGAAAGGCTTGTTTTTCAACATCCCACCAAAAATCATCCAGAAAAGCTTGTTCTTCTTGCGCTTTGACTTTGTATTCCTTAGCTTTTGCTGGTTCATCTCTCTGTATTAGCATTTCTGCATAAGCTTTGTAAGCTGCAATAATCGAAGCAGTCATATCAATGCCTAACAAAGTGGCGCCTCTTCCCCCTTCATTATAAGTGGGAATACCACGCTTATCTCCGAATCTACTTTTCCCCTCTTCTAAATGCATCGCACGATTACGATTTGTTACTTCCTTTGCGCCTAAATCCCAATGGTCAAGATATTCATTCAAACTCAATTCATAAAAATTGACTAAATCTGGCTGAACAAGATAGTCTTTATTGCCAGTCCATTTATAGAGCCGATTGGCACTAAAAGTAACATCAAAATTGGCTGGTAAATTATACCAAAAATCAGCATCCGTTTCGTAATCTACTGGAGCAGGTTTATCGTAGCGATTAATTTCCCAAAAGGTACAATAATCTTTTTCTTTACTGATGTTTTGGGCAAATTTGAGGAACATGTTATAATTGTGTTGGCCTAGCCCTAAAATTTCTGCACCAATTGCTTGATGAGAAACATCTCTCATACAAAAAGCTTCCCGATTGGGGAGGGCAGCTTCATACCAATAGCCAACGGGGTCCGTATTGTCATGTGCAAATAATAATGCCCTGTTTTTTGCCCAGTCAAATGCTTCAACTAATGCTTTATTAGATGCATTTAATGATAAGACGCCTTTATTGGTAGTCGCTAATTTTTCAGGTGAACTTTTACAGCTAAAAATACTTATGGTCAGAACTAACAAAAGGAAGTAGTTTGAATGATTGATACTCATTTTTCTGGTTTAGATGTTGACTTTATTTTTCTATAATACCAATGAAGCCCATTCTTATATCATCAAATATATATCAAATTATCTTTTTCTATAAAACACTAGTAAATTATCTATTTTTTAAGCGGTGTTTCTTTATTTTTACCCATTAATGATTAGGCGAAAATAAAAATAAGTCATCTTTTTTATCGCCTGACTTACCTAACCTTTAATTATTAAAATGAAATTCTACGACCTCAATGTCCCTTTAGAAGATAGCCCTAGCGAACCAATTCCCGTCACCATCGAACACCAAAAGCATGAAGACAGTGCCGCCCAAATGGCGACTTTTTTTGATGCCACGGTCGATGATTTAGATGGATTAGGTTGGGCCAATGATAAAGTAAGTTTGATTACCCATGCAGGAACTCATGTCGATGCTCCGTGGCATTATTACCCAACTACTGAAGGGAAAAGGTCAAGAACCATTGATGAATTACCATTAGAATGGTTTTATGGAGATGGCGTGCTACTCGATATGCGGCATAAAGAACAAGGCGGCCTTATTTCAACGGAAGATATAAAAACCGCTCTTCTTAAAATCAATTATACCCTCAAGGCAAGAGACATCGTATTGATTCAAACGGATACGGATAAAATGTGGGGCAAGGCGGAATATTTTAATGCGGGTGCAGGCGTCAGTGCGGAAGCAACTCGTTGGTTAATCGACCAAGGCATTAAAGTCATGGGCATAGATACATGGGGATGGGACCAACCGTTTTGGGCACAGAAAGAACGATTTAAAGCAACGGGCGATAAATCTGTTATCTGGGAAGCGCATAGAGTAGGGAAGGAAGCAGAATATTGCCAAATAGAAAAACTAGCCAATTTGGATTTATTACCCCGACCTTATGGGTTTAAAATCAGTTGTTTTCCTGTCAAAGTGAAAGGAGGAAGTGCTGGGTGGACTAGGGTAGTGGCGATGTTTGAGGATTTGTAAGCGATAAAAAATTATTTGTTAACTAATAAAACACTGTTTAATACAAATTATTAAACGGTGTTTTTTATTTTGAGGAAAAATAAAAACATGACAAAGTATATCATTTTAACCGCCTTGTTTTTTTGTTCCATTTTAGCCACTGCACAAGACCACCAATTAAATCTTTGGGAAGATGGAAAAATTCCTAATTTTCAAAAAACGGACGAAAAAGAAGTACATCATACGGATGGAGGGATTCTTTGGATTACCACCGTCCAAACACCTTTAATTGATGTCTATTTGCCTACGCCAAGAAATGCAACTGGACAAGCCGTAATCATCTGTCCAGGAGGAGGGTATCATGGATTAGCCTATGATTGGGAAGGGACAGATGTGGCAAGATGGTTAAATTCCAAAGGAATAGCAGGGATTGTCTTAAAATATAGATTGCCAAAATCTGAAAGCCAGATAGTACCACATGAATCGCCATTGTTGGATGCCAAACGAGCAATACGATTAGTACGATATCATGCCAAAGATTGGAATGTAGACCCAGACCAAATTGGTATTATGGGCTTTTCCGCAGGGGGGCATTTAGCTTCTACCTTAGGAACGCATTTTGATTATGGGGTAAAAGATGCCGCTGACCCGATTGACCAAATGTCTAGCCGACCTGATTTTATGACATTGGTTTATCCAGTAGTGAGTACAACGGCTGATTTTATCCATAAAGGGTCAAAAGATGCTTTGGTAGGAGAAGATGCGGAAGAAGTATTGGTCCAACATTATTCTAGTGAATTACAAGTAGGCATGGATGCACCGCCTACGTTCCTGATTCATGCAGGAGATGATAAAGCTGTTCCCGTAGAAAATAGTTTAGTGTTTTATCAAGCATTAAAAGAGAAGGGGGTGGAAGTGGAAATGCACGTTTATCCAGCAGGAGGACATGGTTTTGGATTAGGCGTAGGGATGGGCTATTTGCAAACTTGGACGGACCGATTAGCTGATTGGTTAGACCGATTGAATACAAACGACCCGAAAAAAGAGGAATGGCAACCAATGTTCAATGGCAAAGATTTGACCGGTTGGGACATTCATATCGCTGGGCATGAGATTGATGAAAATTATAAAAATACCTTTGTGGTAGAAGAGGATATGTTGCGGATAAAGTATGATGAGTATGAAGCATTTGAGAATAAGTTTGGACACATGTATTACGAAAAACCGATGGAGTATTACAAAATGCGTTTTGACTATCGGTTTACAGGAGAACAGACACCAGGTGGGGCGACTTGGAATGTACGGAATAGCGGGGTGATGTTTCATTCGCAGTCACCAGCAAGTTTGGGTAAAGACCAACATTTCCCAGTTTCGGTAGAATTGCAATTATTAGGAGGCTTGAGTGATGGAAAAGCGCGAACAACGGCTAATATTTGTACCCCAGGGACTTATTTTGAGATTGATGGAAAAGTCATAAAGGACCATTGTTATAGTTCCACTTCAAAAACCTATGATGGTGACCAATGGGTCAATGTAGAAGCGATTGTATTAGGAGATTCCACATGGATTCATATTGTAGAAGGAGACACGGTGATGGTTTATGAACACCCAAGATTAGACGGGGAGTACATCTCCAAAGGGAATCCTTTAAATTGGGAATCTGCCCATGTAGATAATTCAGCAGATTTTATTCAACGAGCAGATGAATTAATCAAAGGTGGATATATTGCTTTACAAGCAGAAAGCCATCCGATAGATTTTAAGAATGTGGAGATATTAGATTTGAAGGGGTGTATGGATAAAACCGCTAAGAATTATAAGGCTTATTTTGTGAAGGGAGATAAGGAGTTGTGTAAATATTGATAAAATTAAAACCACTAAAAATGAGACAATTAAACCAAGTGATAAATGGAATTATTTGTTGGAGTATCCTTATTTTGTTTATTGGATGTTCCGAGAAAATTAACAAGTTTGACAAATATGACCCGTTAATATGGTCGGCTATGCTAGCTTATGAAGAAGGAGATTACCAAACTGCACTAGCTGATTTTGAAAAAGCATTTGAAATTATTCCAAATGAACTTGAAAATGATATTTTTCATGCAGCGGCATCAGCCTTGCGCGTAGGTAAAGAAGACCTTGCCGAACAATTAATCAGAACGGCTATTTCGGGTACAAATCCAAGTAAAAATTACTATACTAATTTTCATGGATTTGTTCGTTTTAAGGATAAACCTCTTTTTGCCGCCATTGAGAAAGATTATGAGCAATTAGTCGCACAATATTACAGGGACTTGCCTTATCCAAAAGAAATAGAGGATGAAATAAAAGAACTGGTGAAAAAAGACCAGCAAGTAAGGTTAGGGAATAAAGAATGGAGTGAAATAGCTAAAGTAGATTCTGCGAATATTGCTAGACTAATAGAGATTACCAATCAATATGGTTGGATAGATAAAGCAGGGATGATTTTATGGCATCAAAGGGGAACTTATGGAGAGAACAATGAGGTGTGGAATTATTTTAAACCTTTTTTTGATAAAGAAATGGCAGAAGGAAGACTACGAAAAGATTTTTGGGTGATGTATGATGAAGAGAAATCTATTATTAATAGCAAGACGCAAAATTATGGAGGTTATTTGAGCCAATTTGAGCAATTTCCTATTAATGATATAGACAATATAGATAAGCGTAGAGCAGAAAAGGGAATGCCACCCTTATGGTATCTTCATAAGGTTTATGGACGAAATTTGCCGCCTAATTACAAATGGACAGAAAAAGTAAAAGGCTAATATTTTATAAATGATAAATATCCGTTGTCCTTTAATAATCCGTTGTATATTTTTTTCTACAACGGATTATTAAAGGACAACGGATTTAATTAAAAGATAATGAATACCCAATCCTACCTAAAAAGAATCAATTATCACCATCCGCTAAAAGCA
>CALJVJ010000214.1 GCA_937974625.1 uncultured Saprospiraceae bacterium | reverse complement strand
CCCTTGTGGTTGCCCGAGTCTAAGAATATTTTCGGTTAAAATTGGGCAAGCACAAGGCATTGCCCCTACAGGATTCTCGGTAATATCGATAATTATCGCCAAAAAATTCTTTAAAAATTATTTCTCTTAACACCCCTAATTCAACATTCAACATTCAAAACACATGCCTGAAGATAGTATAGAACACGTAGATTTTAAAAAATTAAGAAAGCAAGCAATTTCTCAGCCTGTTGTAACGCATATCTACACGGCAGACCCATCGGCTCATGTCTTTGAAGGGAAAGTCTACATTTACCCTTCTCATGATATTGATGCCGGAATTCCATTTAATGACAATGGAGACCATTTTGGAATGGAAGATTATCATGTCTTTTCTATGGAAAAAATTGGCGGACATGTGGTGGACCATGGGGTGGGCTTACACGTCAAAGATGTGCCTTGGGCGGATAGACAAATGTGGGCACCCGATGCAGCACATAAAAATGGGAAATACTATCTTTATTTTCCAGCCAAAACAAAAGAAAATATTTTTAAAATAGGGGTAGCTATTGGGGATAGTCCCAGTGGCCCATTTAAAGCAGAACCCGAAGCAATAGCAGGAAGTTATTCTATTGACCCTGCTGTTTATGAAGATGCAGATGGGAGTTATTACCTGTATTTTGGAGGTATTTGGGGCGGACAATTGCAGAAATATCGGAATAATCAATACGATGAAAAGCATGTAGAACCCGCGGCCAATGAACCCGCCTTGCTGCCCATCATGGCAAAATTGACAGACGATTTAAAGGAGTTTGCGGAAACGCCAAGAGAAATAAAAATTCTTGATGAAAATGGAGACTTACTCTTAGCAGGAGATAATGACCGTCGATTTTTTGAAGCACCATGGGTGCATTTTTACCAAGGTAAATATTATTTTTCGTATTCTACAGGTGATACTCATTTTATCTGTTATGCGACAGGTGATAGTCCTTATGGTCCTTTTACGTACAGAGGTCGAATTTTGAATCCTGTAGTTGGTTGGACCTCTCATCATTCTATTTGTGAAGTGGAAGGGAAGTGGTATTTATTTTACCATGATTCCTCTCTGTCCGAAGGGGTGACGCATTTGAGGTCAATGAAAGTGGCGGAGATAAAATATCGAGCGGATGGAAGTATTGAGACGTTAGACCCATATATAGAGTAGTAGGGTGGAAGGTCCAAATTACTTAACCAAAGCCACATCACCCGTATAAATCACCGTTTCCCCATCAATAAAATCAATAGCCGCTTGCCAAATATACACACCAGAATCTAGCAATCGGTTTTGATTGGTTCCATTCCAGCCATGAATTGGGTCATTGGGCGTAAAATTCAATTGTTCGAAAACCAATTCACCCCATCGAGAAAAAATGCGAAGCGATTGAACGTTGTTGGCTTCTGGTCCAGCATGAATATAAAACTGGTCATTGCTACCATCATTATTAGGACTAAAAGCATTTGGAAAATAGACATCTCTAATTTTCAACACTCGAATACTCACCGAATCTGATGCGATACAATTATCAATAGAATTAACCGTAACAGAATAAGTGGTTTGATTGACAGGCGAAGCAGTGGGGATTAAACAATCATAGCAAGAAAGTCCCGTATCGGCACGCCATATAGCCGATTCCACACCTGATAGAAAGAGCGCTTCAAGGAGTATTTCATCGGCTAAACCTATGGTCAAATCGGCACCTAAATCAACCCTTGGAATGATAGGTGCTGTTAAGTCACCAGATTGGTCTACGGCACAACCATTGGCATCCGTAGCCATAATTTGATAGCTACCTGCTGTTAAATTTTCAAAAATAAGACTGGTGTCTGTAGGGCTATTATTAAGTTGGAATTTGTAAGGAGGGACGCCACCAGTCATTGTTTCGACCTGGATAAGTCCAGAAGTTAATCCTTCACAGTTGGGGTCAATAAAGGCAGCTTCCAGATTCAAGGCGGTAGGTTGATTTAGCGTAAAATTAGCTTCCATTTTACAGTTTTCTTTATCTGTAATGGTAAGTGTATACGCTCCGGCACTTAAGGTTTGAATAGAGGAGGTAGTCAAATCATTATTCCATGCATAAGTATAGGGTGCGGTACCGCCTGCTGGAATAATTTCTATGGTTCCGTCACTGTTTTCAAAGCAAGAAATATTAAAGTCATTAAAATTTGACAGCGTCCATTCTAGGTCCA
Source organism: uncultured Saprospiraceae bacterium (assembly GCA_937974625.1). Lineage (GTDB taxonomy): Bacteria > Bacteroidota > Bacteroidia > Chitinophagales > Saprospiraceae > JAFMDF01. The sequence continues at coordinate 53,294 of CALJVJ010000214.1, read as the reverse complement.
ATGGAGCTGGTTGAGTAATCTCATGAATTAAAATTCTTTGGTTACCAAAGCCATCCTCCACGGTGACTAAATAGGTGGCAGCAGGAAGGTCAGCAATGCCTATATTATCATTTATATTGGCAACTGTTCCATTTCCAGAAATGGCACCACCCAGGCTTTCCCAATTATAAGTAAAAGGGGGAGAACCATTGGTGACAGCAAAAGAAAGACTTCCATTAGCTTCCCCAAAACAAGAAACGGACTGTCCTGAAATAGTCCCTTGAATATTACAAATCACTACAAATAAATCAAAAGTAATCGTACTATCACATCCTAAAAAGTTAGGTAATATTTTTTCGTGAATGCCTGTTGTATTAAAATTTTCTCCAGCAATTGGTAAGACATCTCCATCACAAATATTTATTGGTCCAAGGTTTGTAAAGGAGGCAGGAATTGCTTCCAAATCTACCACAATCATGCTGTCACAGCCTTCGTTGGTTATCAAATTAAAAACAAAATTTCCAGAAGTATTTAACAGCGTATCAGCCACTAGGAAATCATCTCCTTCACATATTTTTTCTTCCAAGATGGTAGGGGGGATGTCTCTAACGATGATGGTTTGGCAAGTGGGGGGCGCTTGGTCACAAGCATTGAAGGAAGTAACACATAGAGTGTAAGTACCAACTTGGTCAAAGGTAAATGGAAGACTAGGAGCGTTTCTGTCCAAATTTCTACCATTTAACTGCCATCTAAATTCCGTTGCTCCGATGGGCGCGTCTACACTATAAAATTGCTCAACATTGATACAAGGATTGAAGTTTCCTGCCAAATTACCAGAGGTTTCCAATGGGTCTAGTCGAGTATCTCCTTCTAATACATTAAAAGTCCAATCACAATTATCGCCCAAACCACCATCCATTACGATGTAATAATATTGCCCGATAACCAACGGTTCGGTATTTTCAATCACGCCGCTAGTCCCAGGAGGGATGGCGGAAAACCCACCAAAACAATTAGAAATCCGCACATAATTATCGCAATCAACCCCTTTATACAATCCAAATTCCAAACCTAAACCTTGATCACAATTCGAAACAGCTAACGAAACCTTTAAATCAACACTTCCTGCAATAAAGGCAATCCACTGCATATTGTGCGCCGTAATAGTGCATTCCCCAGCAAATTGTGCAGGAGATTCTCCAACAATATTGGCATCATGTCTACCTTGAAAACCGTCAATATCACAGATGATACAAGCGTCTGCACAAAAGGAGGTCATGGCAGCAGGTTCTTCACAGGGTTGCGGTTGTGCTGACAGTAGTTGTATCTGGAAAAGGAAAAGGAGTAGTAGCCTAAATTTGTACATAGATTTTTTTAAGTGCCAACAAATTTAGGAAAGTTGAAGGGAAACCGTTTATTAATAAGATTTTTTTGGTTGAATTGTAGTGAATGCGGCTAGAAGCAGACTTTAAGATTTCCATAATACGATAAAATTGGTCAAAGCGGACTTTCTTCCTACATTTGTAAAATGAAGAAGGATAAAATATTTGTCTATGGTTCTCTGATGGGTGGCATCCAATCACCCATAGCCACCTATTTAAAATCTAATAGCAGCTTTATAGGCGAAGGCCAAGTGAATGGTTTATTATTGGATATTGGTCATTATCCAGGCTTAGTTTATGAACCAAAAAGTGAAAAAAGGGTAGTAGGTCATGTTTTTGAACTAAACAATCCTCGGGAAATGCTACCCAATTTGGACCATTACGAATGTGTAGGACCATCGTTTGATAAACCTAACCAATATAGACGGGAATTAATAAAGGTTAAGCAGGATAATCAATTAATCGATTGTTGGGCTTATTTGTATAATTTGCCCATCGAAGGCATCAAAGTGATAGCATCAGGGAATTACCTCAAATATTTTGAGGAAAATGAGGCTTATCAGAAGTTTGTAGCTTCCTTAAATAATTTTGACCGACCGATATAAGCGTATGGCTAAAAATCTAGTAATGCTCGAATAAAGTAGGATGCTCTTCAAAATCACACCGTAACGGGAAGTTACGGCGTGATGGCAGCCAAATCACGGGGGAACTTCCCGTTACCCCGTGATTTAAGCCTACTTTTTTCAAATCGTACTTTATTCGAGCAGCTTTAAAAATCTTAAAGAGCCTAAATCTGTGGTATAAAATTAAAATACTCGGATAGCAATTTATCCTACTAAATCAATATCGAAAATCTAAAATAATGCGAAACTTTTTCATTTTTTTTATCATCCTCTCGATTTTTGCTTGTAAAACACCAACAGGCAATGCGCAATATTCCAATCATTTGGCGAATGAGAGTAGCCCTTATTTACTCCAACATGCCAATAATCCAGTCGATTGGCATCCGTGGAATGAAGAAACATTAGCGAAAGCAAAAGCTGAAAATAAACTGATTTTAGTTAGTGCAGGTTATGCTGCTTGTCATTGGTGTCATGTAATGGAACATGAATCTTTTGAAGATACAGCAGTAGCAAAAATAATGAATGAGCATTTTATCAATATCAAGGTGGATAAGGAGGAACGACCAGATGTAGATGATATATATATGACCGCATGTCATTTGGCGACAGGCAGAACCTGTGGATGGCCGTTAAATGCTTTTGCATTGCCAGATGGTAGACCAGTCTGGGCGGGTACTTATTTTCCTAAAAAGGAGTGGATTGGCGTTTTAGAATATTTTATTAAAACAGCGAAAGAAGAGCCAGAGAAATTAGCTGCCTATGCAGCGGATTTACTAAATGGAATTCAAGAAAATGGACAAATTGAATTTGATGAAAGTGAGCAAATTTTTACTGCCGAAAATTTATCAGGTATCACCACTAATTTTCTGAAAAATGTAGATTTGAAAAAGGGTGGGAGAGCAGGCGCACCTAAGTTCCCAATGCCTAATAATTATCAATTTTTATTACAGCAATATTTTGAATCAGGAAATGAAACTGCTTTAAAAGCAGTAACAGTTACCTTGGATAAAATGGCAAATGGAGGGATTTACGACCATTTAGGTGGTGGATTTGCACGATATGCCACGGATGATAAATGGAAGATACCTCATTTTGAAAAGATGCTATATGACAATAGTCAATTGGTTTCTTTGTATTCGGAAGCTTATCAAGTAACTAAAAACCCACTATATAAAAAGGTTGTAGCAGAAACAACGGCCTTTATAGAAAGAGAATTGATGGATAAAAATGGAAGTTTTTATTCTTCTTTAGATGCGGATAGTGAAGGAGAAGAAGGGAAATTTTATGTATGGACAGAAGAGGAATTATCGGAGATATTTCAAGATGATGACCAGTTAAAAATCTTTTCTAATTATTATGAAATTTATAAAAAAGGAAACTGGGAGCATAGTAATATTTTACACCGAAAAAAGTCGAAAGAGGAAGTCGCCAAAATAAGTGGTATCACGGTGGAAACATTGGATAAAACGATTGATGACGCCAAGGTTAAATTAATGAAGGCCAGAGATAAAAGGATTCGACCGGGATTAGATGATAAAGTGTTGACTTCTTGGAATGCCTTAATGTTAAAAGGGTATGTGGATGCCTATAAAGCATTTGGGGAGGAAGCTTATTTGAAAACAGCAATTAATAATGCCAATTTTATCGTAGCAGAAATGCTTCAAAAGGATAACCGCCTTAATCGAAATTATAAAGATGGGAAGTCAGTCATCAATGCATTTTTAGACGATTATGCCTTGACTGCCGAAGCATTTATAGCTTTGTACCAAGTAACATTTGAGGAGAAATGGTTATTAAAAGCTAAGGATTTAGTGGATTACGCCACCACCCATTTTTTTGATAAAAAGTCAGGGATGTATAATTACACATCTGATTTGGACCCGGCGTTGATTGCTCGAAAAATGGAAACAAGTGATAATGTGATTCCTGCATCTAACTCAGTGATTGCGAAGGATTTATATTTACTTGGATTGTATTTTTATGACCAAGATTTTCTTGCCAAGTCAAAGCAAATGATGCACAATATGTCGCAAACAATTGTAGGTAATGAGCAACCTAATTTTTATTCTAATTGGTGTTCGTTATATAGTTTGATGGTCAATCCTCCTTATGAAGTAGCTATCGTAGGAGAGAATTATGCTGCGCTACAAAAAGAATGGCAAAAAGAATATTTACCGAATGCGATTTTGCTCGGTGGTGCGACTGAAGGGTCATTGGAATTATTGCAAAGTAAATTACAGACAGGAGCAACGATGATTTATGTATGTCAAAATAAGGTATGTAAATTTCCAGTAGAAGAGGTAAAGAAGGCTATTTCGATGTTAGAGTGATAGTTAGCAGTATGCAGTTAGCAATATGCAGTGTTAATTAACTGCCCATTGCCAACTGCCTACTGTCCACTGACCTAAGGGAAAATACCCATAGCTAAATAATCACTACCCATTTTTTGAATAGCATTGGTAAATGCAGCGGTTCTTAAATCTGTAACTTTCTTCTTTTTCTTCATAATCTCTCGAATTTGGTCATAGGCCGTAACCATGGTTTCTTCTAAACCAGAACGAACCAAATCTATTTCATCTCCACCTCTTGTCAAAAAGATTTTTTCTTGTGTCCCCACTGTTTTACCAGTCATTTCTTCCACTTTATTGACCAAGTTCATGTAGGTGTTTTGGTTAAAACGTTTATCCATTCTACCAAAACGCATATGAGACAAATTCTTTAACCATTCAAAGTAAGAAACGGTAACTCCTCCTGCATTTAAGAATAAATCAGGGATGATAATTACGCCTTTCTTTAGTAGTATTTTTTCACCGTCAGCGGTAATTGGTCCATTGGCTGCCTCTGCTATAATTTTAGCTTTGATTCTATGCGCATTTTCTACCGTAATTTGATTTTCCAAAGCAGCAGGAACTAAAATATCACATTCAAAATCCAATCCTTTCCAACGGTCTTTTTGTTCTAATTGTTTAGTGGCACCAGGAAATCCGATGAAAGAGCCATGCTCCTTTCTAAAAGCTAAAATCTCGTAGATATCCATCCCTTTAGGATTGTAGATAGCACCTTCCACCTCTGTTACCCCAACGATTAAAGCATCTCCTTCATCCTGAGAGATTTTTGCAGTAAAAGAACCAACATTACCCAATCCTTGAATAATCATCTTTTTACCTGCCATGCCAACCGGTAAGCCAATTTTTTTCATGTCTTTAGCTTGGTCTACAACGGAGCGTATTCCATAGTAAACACCTCTACCAGTGGCTTCGACTCTACCTTGAATACCATTAAGATTGGCAGGTTTTCCAGTAACACAGCCAGCAGCATCAATATCCCCACCTTTAAAAGTTCGGTAAGTGTCATAAATCCAAGCCATTTCTTGTCCACCTGTTCCATAATCAGGAGCAGGAACATCTATAGCGGGTCCAATAAAGTTTCGATTAATTAACTCCATCGTGTATCGACGAGTTACTTTTTCTCTTTGGAAGGTGGTTAGTTCCCAAGGATTAATTTTGACACCACCTTTTGCGCCACCAAAAGGAACATCAACAATCGCACATTTATAACTCATCAAAGTCGCCAAAGCCATGACTTCTTCTTGGTTAACGTGATTACTGAATCGAATGCCACCTTTGGTAGGGGTTCGGTGGTGAGAATGTTGGACACGGTACGCTTCAATAATGCGGTATTCTTTTCCAAATTTAACTGGAAAATTCATTTTGTAGATTGCATTACAGTGGCGAATTTGTTCCAATAAGCCTGGGTGTAAACCCGTGTGTGGAGCAGCTTTGTCAAAGTACTGCTGAACACTGCCTAGGAAATCAGGTTCTTTCTTAGCCATTTAATATTAATTTGGTTAGGTATAAAAAATCGATTAAGGCTTAACTATTGTCCTCAATCTTTAATTTGGTCTTCTAATTGTTTTATTTTTTTCTGTAGGGAAAATAAGTAAATCATGATCCCAATAAATACGGTGGCAATCACTGCAACCACCACATAGATTTTACCAATACTTTGCATAAAATCAGGATTGCTACTTTGTGCAGCAATATTATTCAAAAACAAGCATTGAAGCGAAAAAATGGTAATAATTATTTTAGAAATCTTCATAATTTTTAAATTTGATGGTTTAAAAACAAAGAATAGCGCCGATTACATGCGGTCCAACAGCTTATCTGCTAAAACCGAAAGGCGAAAGCGCAAATCTGCCATCCAAAGACCAATCAGGGTCATGCCAATAATGGCAGGGTAAAAAGCCATTCGCATCGTATTGTCTAAATCCTCTCCTCCAAATCCTGGATTTCCGCCATTGCCGGGGTGCAGACTATCTACTAATCTTGGAATGACAAATAGCAAAGGAATAATAGAGGCGAAAGCAAAAATATTATAAACAGAAGCTAATCTAGCCCGCTTAATTTCATCTTGAAAAGAGCCTCGTAAGACAAAATAAGCTAAGTAAATGAGCATAAAGATGGCTGTCATATTCAATTTAACATCTGTCGTCCACCAAGTACCCCAAGTATGTTTTGCCCAAATAGAACCCGTTGCACAACCTAGTAATCCAAATACTACGCCGACAGAGACCATTGCATCTGCTCTGTGGTCGTCTACCATATTTTCTTTATGCAAATACCTAATGCTATAAAAAACGGAAACGGCTAAAATGAGGAACATCGCAAACCATAAGGAAACATGATAATAGAGGTTTCGGATTGTTTCTCCTAAGACATTTCGATAAGGAAAAGTGATACCTGCACGTTGGTGAAGGTTGTCAACAGAGTTTTGAGGCCAAATCTGAGCTGCCCCTAGGGAGTCTATATTAGCTTGTTTGACAAAAATGGCACTCGGCATGACAGAGGCGCCGTCGATTTCATTATCCGAAATCAACGTAAAGACGACCACAGAATCCTTTGAAGGTAAAATATCAGGCGTATTAAAAGTCGCTTTTAGTAAGTTAGAAGAAGTTGCTTCCAACTTACTAGCACCTAAAGTATAGTCCCCTAATTTTAGCCAGACTCTTTGGTCCTTAACTTCATCAAAGTGAGTATTATATCCTTGAATGGATAAAGTCAATTGATTGCCTGCCTTTCCATTAAAAGGAAAAACGCTTGGTAAACCTGGTTTAAGGGGCGTCAGCATCCCAAAAATTAAGGAGAAGAGCATTAAACCAATACCGATTATTTTCCACCAATTTTCCTTCATATTGTAATTAATTTTACTCAGATTAAAATTTCTGATTAGTATTTTTGTGCCTAATCTTTTTGATTACAGACCTACACTTAAATATTGCTACCACCTTTCAAGCCTAGACTATTACTTTAAAATTTCCATTACAACGGTCAAATTAAACTGCGCTGGCCTAACTATTAATCCCTCCATAAAAAAGGAAATAAGATAATAGCTAAACCTAGTAAAATCCCATCAATAGCAATCAAAGTATAAATATCTTTTAAAAAGGCAGTATCTTGAATAAGCCCAAGTGCATTTGCGGACAACATCATTAATGTTCCTAATATCGGAATCACAATTGGAAAAGACAATATAGCCATCAAAGTGGAACTATTATCTGCTTTCGAAGCAATCGCGGAGACAAAAGTAAAGGTGATAGAAAAGCCAACACTTCCTAAAAATATGGTTAAGCCAAAAAGACCCATACGTTTTATAGGACTTTCATATACCAGCGTCATTGCCAAACAAGATAAAATCGAAAGTAAGAAAAGTAATCCAATGTTATAGAGTATTTTCGAAAGAATGATAGCAACAGGATGCGCTAGTTGATAGTAGTATAATTGTCGTTGGTTATTCTCTTGTATAAAACTTTTAACCATAGCATTAATGGAAGCAAAAAGTACAATTATCCAAAAGAGAATATTCCAGACGGGTGGCCTAATATCTCCTGTACTGATATATACGATAAAAACAGTCGAAACGACATACAGCAAAATTCCGTAGATGACGTTCTTCTGTCGCCATTCTAAGAGCATTTCTTTTTTTATTAAGAAGATTATTTCGGAAAATACTTGCATAGGGCAAAAGTAGGTAGACTAATTAATACGACATATGATTTTGTCCATTATTTAGTCATTTTTAAGTATTCTTTTTATTCATCATCGGTATTAGAAATAGAAAGCTTAAGAATAGGCCGATTAAAGCCAACCAAATCACATTAATGAACGCAGCTGTGCCAAGAAAAAATGCGGCCAAGGCAGGGCCAAAGGAACGCCCACCCATATTGACAATAGTGCCAAGAGACACCACTTTTCCTTGTACGTCCAAACTAGCTTGAATTTGTTGAAAAAATGGAATTAAAAACGCCCAGGCGGCACCTAATAATCCATTTGCGAGGAAAAATATAAAAGTAAACTTTGATTGATAAAGCATCAACCCACTTAGTCCCATAAAAGACAAACCAATAAGAACAGGCCATTTAAAACCATAATTATTCCCTATCTTAAATACCAATAACCCTCCAACCAATGACAATAAGGTGCTTAATCCTAAGGCTAGTCCAATTTGTTCTTGGTTGAGTCCTGCCTCTTTACCAATTCTTTCAGTATACGCCCAAATTGTTCCACCAGCCATTTGCATAAAAAAGTAAGCTAAGAGTGCAAAAATGACCGTTTTTTTTGATAAAAGTACATTCAGGGAATCAAAACTTTTTTCTTTAATATTCTTTGCTAAATTAGAAATAACCTGACTTAAAAGGAGGCTAATAACACCCATGATGACTAATAAAAAATACCCACCTTTTATTCCAAAATTGCCCAATATAAAGGGCAAGCTTGTTAGTCCAATTCCGCTCCAACAACAATAAACCACTACATAAATTCCAAATGCTTTTATAGGGTCTTTTAATCCTGAAAAAGCCCCTAAAGCTCCTGCATAAACGAGCCCACCGAAAATGCCACTACAAAATCGGCAAATCAATAAACTATTGGCAGTCAGCATGTTCATGCAAATAAACTCAAAAATTATCAAACCAATTAAGCCAATTCTAACGATGAGTACTAAGGGTTTTTTTCCGATATAATAAGCCGCAATAAAACCACCTATACCAATTCCAATAATGTTAACAGAGGCAATTAAACCGACCATATTTCTATCCAATGCCAATTCATCCACAATTCCTCCAAGCATTATGGGTAAAACAGTTAGCATTCCCATACCTGTTGCACTAATGAAGCTATTTAAGATAATTTGAATTAGCATTTTTTGTTGACTCATAGCGCAAAGAAAGTATTTAATTTTTAATTTATCCTATCTTCTCCCAAACAAGTCATAGAAGATGAAATTTATGACATTGTAAAACAGTCAATTTTAAAACTAGAAAAGGAAAAAGTATATAAAATTGGAGGGCTCCTGAGTATTTAATTAAATAGGTGATACTATTTTTTAATGTCTTATCAACTAAAATAGAATTCGTTATAAACTGAAAATTTTATTTGTTAAAAAAGCCTCATTTTTTAGATTAATTTTAATATTTTTTTTACCTTTGAAGAATAGAGATAAAACTTCATTTTTGGCACCACCTGTGACATTTTTTCAATTGAAACTTAATTCTTACCCCTTTTTCCCCCATAAAAATCCACTTTTATAATACTAGGTGGTTTGCTGGTTGTTTAGATATTAGCGCAAAATAATCCGATTTTTATATTAAGTAATACCCTCACAAATGGAAGAGATTGCCCTTTAATGTCAGGATAGACAACCAGCTACTTTTTTTAACTTCTTCTTTAGAAATTCTTTTAAAGTTCTTGGAATAATTGTTATCAAAAATCGTTTTGATATAGAAGTTGTTTAGACATACGCTAAACAACTTCATCAATAGCCAATTCTTATCTTAATTTTTGATAAACAATAATCCGTGTAAATGCAGGCATTTTTAAAGTTGTTAATTATTTCTTTTATTCTTCCATTGGGATATTCATTTGGGATGAATAAAATTACTTCTCCTACTGAAATGCTACTCATTCCATTCTATTCTGAAGCATTAAGTATTGAATATTATCCAGACATTCGTCAAATTTTCAACAATAAATTAGAAGAAGAGGCTATTGTTAATTTTTATGAGCAATTGGAAGATACAGACTATGAACCAATGATTGCTTCCATAGAAGGGTATCAGAAAAAGTTGCGATTAAATGATTGGTTGGTTTATGAATTGACTCAAAAAATTATTGATAAAATATATATAAGTAACTCCCGAAAGGAAAAAGAATTAGCGAATTGGTTTTTGTTGTCTAAACTGGGGTATGACACAAGACTTGCTTTTTATAAAAATGAGGTATTTATTTATGTGCGGTCTCTTGAGGATATTTACGAGACGCCTTTAATCGAGGACGGTGGAAATAAGTTTGTAGGCCTTACAGAAATGCAATATAAAAGAACATCTTCTAATAAAGGTGTTTACTTACTTAATTATTTAGCTCAACCTAATGGGAAAAGTTTTACCTTTTCCTTAGAAGATTTACCTAATTTAAAAGAAAATAAGCACCAAAAGAAATTCCAATTTAACTGGAAAGGAGCACCTTTTGAGATAGTGGTTCAGTGTGATGAAACCTTAGTCGATGTATTGAGAAAATATCCAGTAATAGGGGAGACGGACTACGTAAAAACACCTTTTTCGGAGACTTTAAAAGCGTCCTTATTGCCTCAGATTCGTTCAATTATTGCAGGGAAATCAATAAAAGAAACTTTAGAGATACTTACAACTTTTACCAGGTCAGCTTTTACTTATCGAGAGGATGAAGCCTACTTTGGAAGGAGTAAGCCAATGATTAGAGATGAAGTTTTCTTTTACCCTTATTCTGACTGTGAGGACCGTTCTGCTCTTTTTTACGGATTAGTAGATGAATTATTGGGACTCCCTATGATAATTGTTGCTTTCCCTGACCATTTAACGGTCGCAGTAGCATTGGATAAACCAATAGGGCCATCTATACAATACAAAGGAAAAAAATTTTATATCTGTGACCCAACGGGCCCATCCAATTCCTCTGAAATTGGTAGGGTGCCAAAAGGGTATGAACGTCAATCGTTTGAAATCTTAATGGATAATTTATGAGTGATGAGTGATGAGTGATGAGTGATGAGTGATGAGTGATGAGTGATGAGTGATGTGGTTAGGGTGTAATAGAAAGAAGAATTGATAAGAACTAATAGTATTGAAGTAGGAGAAAGATAAAGCCTAAAGTAAAAAGCACCTCTTCCTATATTGGAAGAAGTGCTTTTTTTTTAAGGTGTTGTAAGTGTGTACGGACTAAAAAATAGGTATCATAGTGTGGTGGTAATATAGAACTAACTGGAAAATTTTTTAGTTCATTACGTTGACTTTTAAAGTTGGTTTAGTTTAAATAGCGTTTCGTTTTATAGTAAATAATTCCGTATTATTATTTTGATGGTAATTTTTAGTAAGAAAGGTTAACAGTTTTAGTTTGTACTTTTTGCCCAACAATTAATCTGATAGTATACTTACCAGAATCAATGTTCTCATCCCATAAAACTTTTTGTGCTCCAGGTGTTTGTGATTCATTGATTAAAGCAACTGCCTGAGAGCCAGCTTTTTGAACTTCTAGTCTTACATCTGAATCAGTATTTAAGTCATAGCTGATAACGATGTCGCCGTAGTATTCACCTGCAGTAAAGTCTAAGTTGAATTCGTTGCTGATAATAACTGCTGCATCTTCTGCATAAAAGTTAGCATTGTTCGAAGCAACTGCATTATCATCTAAAAGAGATGTAGCAGGCTCGAAGGATACTTGAGCAGATAGTAGAGTAGTTAAAGCAATAAGTACGGTTGTAAAAAAAATCTTCATTACTAAATTTTTAGCATTTTTCAGAAAAAATCTCCAAATCAACGGTAAAGTTGAAAGTTGCGATAAAATCACAAGGGGACTTGATTAAAATGTTAAAATTTAGGATAACTGTTACAAAAAGGGATAGCTACAAATGTAACTAACAATTAAAGGATGCGAGCGGGAAAAGATAGTTGATGAAGTAAGATTTTTTCTAAGACTAAGAGATGTGGGATTTCTTAGTTGTGGGATAGAAAATAATAACCTTAATTCAAATGACCAAAAAATGTGGGATTTATTGGTCTTATAATAAAACAAATTTCTTATTTCGTTTTTGTTATACTGCAAAGATAGGAATCATTTTCAATTATGCAAATTAATTCTTAATAAATATTTAAAAAAACATAAATTGACGAATTCCTATTTGTTTATATATATGGCAAATACAATGCCAATGCTACTGATTATGAAATGTTTATAAATAAAATTTAAAATAATTTAGAATCATTTTTTTAGAAAAAAAATTAGTAAAATATTCCTAACTTATTATTAAATAGTAATTTATAGTATTTAATAAATTATAATGTGAATTAAATTTTCTCAAAAAAATCAATTAGTTACTAATAAAATGATGGCAATTATAGCAGGAAGCCCTTGAATGTAAAAAATACTTTTTTGAACCGTCATTGCTCCATAAATTCCTGCAACTGCAATACATCCCAAAAAGAAGATAGCTATATTCTCACTCCATTGAATATCCTCGATTAAAAAAGACCAAATCAATCCTGCGACCAAAAAACCATTATAAAGCCCTTGGTTGGCAGCCATTGCTTTAGTTTGGTCAAAAAGTTCTTCAGGAAAGCCTTTAAAAGCCTTTTTACCATGGGTGGTCCAAGCGAACATTTCTAACCAAACAAAATAGATATGCAAAACAATAATTAGTGCAATGATTAAACTTAATAGAAGATTCATTATTTATTTTTAAATTTATAAAGAAAAGGCGACATAAGCATCACCAGATTTTTTACCAAGTTTTCCACCTCCACAAGCTATAACTATGTATTGCTTGCCGTCGACGGCATAAACAGCAGGCGTAGCAAAACCGGCTGCTGGGAGCATTGTTTCAAATAGTAAGGAACCATCTTTGCTATCAAACACCCTAAATTTCTCATCTAAAGTGCCTGCCATAAAGATTAATCCACTTGAACTGACTACAGGACCACCATAACTTTCAGAACCCATTGGTTCCATTCCATTTGCAGCTAATTCTGGGTACACACCTAAAGTTACTTTCCAACTTATTTCCCCTGTATTTAAATTAATAGCATTTAAAGTTCCCCACGGTGGCGTGATAGCAGGATATCCCTCCTGGTCTTGGAAACGAGTATATCCATTAAAATAATAAGGATAAGGCCAAGTGTCCTGCTCTTCAACCTTCACTTTTTCTGCATCTGGTGCTTCCAATAAAAAAGCAGCAATGGCATCTATTTGGTCTTCAGGCAAAAAGTTAAAGGAAGGCATTGTTCCTTTTCCATTTTGTAATATTTGAGTAAGTTGATTTTTATCAATACGTTCTTTAAGATTTTTGAGTGAAGGCACCGCGCCAAACATATCTCCACCCTGCAAATCTTTTCCATGACAAGATAAACAGAAGGCATTGTATATACTTTTACCTTTTGGAATATTTTTAGCGCCTATTTTATCAGATTTAGATAAAGATAAGACCCAGGGCATTTCACTAGCATTGACAATTAGATTTCCAGAACTTGGCTCAAAAGCAGCACCGCCCCATTCACCACCACCATCTAAACCTGGAAAAACAATGGTTCCATTTTCCGATAAAGGGGTGAAATGTTCACCTTCTGTAGCTTGTTCCCAGATTTTTCTAGCATATGCATTTGCCTCTGGGGTTCGAGTAGTCAAATCTTTTTCTGTGACTCTATTTCTAGAAAATTGAGGTGGTTTGACTGGAATCGGTTGAGTAGGCCAAGCAGATTCTCCTTCCAAGGTAGAGGGTGAAGTAGGGACTTCGGTTATCGGAAATAAAGGCTCACCCGTTTCCCTATCAAACAAAAAGATATAAGACGATTTGGTGATTTGTGCGACTGCATCAATTTCTTTTCCATTGTGGTTCACTCGAACCAAGTTTGGTGGAGCAGGCAAATCTCTGTCCCAAATATCATGATGTACGGTTTGAAAATGCCATTTTCGGTCTCCTGTATTGGCATCTAAGGCAAGCAGGCAATTCGCAAATAAATTTTCTCCAATCCTATCCCCACCGTAAAAATCAAAAGAGGCAGAACCGGTCGGAACAAACACGATTCCCCGTTCTTCATCTACAGAAAGCCCTGCCCATGCATTGGCTCCACCAGAATATTGCCAAGCACCTGGTGGCCAGGTTTCATAGCCATATTCTCCAGGATGAGGAATCGTATGAAAAATCCATTCCTGTTCGCCTGTATGCACATTAAAAGCACGAATATGCCCAGGTACAGCTCCCGTTCCTCCAGATTCAGAAACTCTACAACCTAAAATCAGTTTATCCTTATAGATAATCCCAGGAGTATTAGAATTGATAAATAAATTGTCCACATTTCTATCTAAGCCATCGTGCATATCTACCTTTCCATTTGCTCCAAAGTCGGGGATTAAGTTGCCTGTTTCAGCATTGATAGCATATATAAAAGGGCCTGCGGTGACCAATAGTCGTTTTTGTTGCCCGTCAGTCCAAAAAGCTAAGCCTCGGTTAACCCCCATTCCAAAGGCTTTGTATTCCTGGTCATCAAAGGGGTCAAAAGTCCAAATTTCTTTACCTGTTTCCGCATTTAGGGCGAAAAACTTCAATTTAGGAGAACTTCCGTATAAAATGCCATCAATAATTAAGGGGTTACATTGAATTTGTGTTCGATTTTTTTCGTGGTCTGCATCTCCTGAATTATAAGTCCATGCGACCTTCAAGTTTTTGACATTCTCTTTATTGATTTGGGTTAAGGGAGAATATTGACTAGAATGTTTATCCCCTAGGTATACCGCCCAGTTGACATATTGGGGAGCATCATCTTTACAGGCTGGTATGCAAATAAGCAATAACAAAAATCCCCAAAATGGCTTTATAAAGGAGTACATAATAATGTTGAATTATCGGTTAATTTTCGTTTTGAGGAAGTAAGGTAGTAAAAAAAGGTTTCCTTTTAAAAAAAGTAGCTCCCTGCAATTTTATTATTTTTATTTACCTTTGGAAATTAAGATTAAAAATCCGACAACGTTTATTTTCATTAAGCAATAATCTTCTTTGAAAAAATAAAACCATCTATGAATCTATTTGAGTTAAGAGGGCAATTGTCTCAGAGCCAAAAGTTAATTTTGGGGCTGATAGGATTTGTCCTGCTTCTTCTTTTTTGGTGGGCTTTGGCAGAAATGAAGTCTGTTCAAAAGCCAATTATTGAAGGTTATAATACAAATTTACCTTCCTCCTTAGATACGAGTAAGGCCAATATAGCCTTTAGAGATTCTTTAATAATCGCAGATTCTATTGCCTTTGCAAATGCGACTGAATTTGAAAAAATATATCCTTCTATTCCTCCACCTCATCATGTCGTCAAGTCCTTTCCATCTTTAATAAATGATGATGAATTATGGTCTAATACTTTGCAATCCATTTGGTTGAATGTAAGAGGATACTTTTGGGCAATATTGATTTCTTTATTTTTTGGTTTTATAATAGGATTAATACCACTGTTTAGAGGTTTATTTTCGGGGCAGGTAGATGCCTTGCGATTTTTACCATTAACGGCTTTGGTCGGTTTATTTACCGCTTGGTTTGGAATAGATGATGGGATGAAAATTGCTTTTTTAGCTTTTGGTATCATTATCTTTTTATTACCTGTAGTAGTACAACGAATAGATGAGGTTAAAGCTGTTTATTTAAAAACGGTCTTTACACTAGGTGCAACGGATTGGCAAACCATTAAAACAGTATATATTCCATCCGTTATGTCTCGATTGATGGATGATATTAGAGTAATTACGGCTATATCTTGGACTTATATCATCATTGCAGAATTATTAAATAGACAAGGTGGTATAGGGTCTTTAGCGTATATTAAAGCACGACAAGGGCAGATGGAAAAAGTATTTGCTATTCTGATTGTCATTATTATTATTGGCTTTTTACAAGATAAGCTATTTGGCTTTTTTGATAGAAAATTATTCCCGCATAAGTATAGAAAGACCTATGTGGCAGGGATTGTTGAATCTCAATATGGCATCATGGTTATCCTGATTTTAGTAGCAGTAGCCTTATTAATAACCTCCCTATTTTCGGGTTTAGAAAGCTCTATGAATTTGATGATGTTAATCGCCTTAATCGCAGGAGTTTTGATGATAATTTATGGGGAATTTAAATTATTTAGCGCAAACAAAGAGTCTTAGATGGCAGTGGCAGTGGCAGTAGCAGTAGCAGTAATGGATTTAATAAATAGCCGTGTTCAAACCAACAATAAAATTTCTTTGATTTAACTCTATTTTCAGAGAGTGAAACTAAAAATTAAAATGGCAGAATTTAAAGATTCGGAACTTAAAAATATAATCGACCTAAGAAATATCAAGCAGAGTTATGACGGAGGAGAAACATGGATTTTAGAAAATCTAGAATTTCTAATCGAAGATAAACCTGCCCAAGGACAATTCGCAGTAATTTTAGGCCCATCTGGTTGTGGAAAATCTACTGTCTTGCGATACATTGCGGGATTGCAGAAACCAACAGGAGGTTCTGTGAAAATTCATGAAAAAGAAGTCGGGAAGGACAATAGAGTGAGTATGGTTTTTCAACAATACTCTTCTTTGCCTTGGTTGACTGTTCTGGACAATGTAAGTTTAGCTTTGCGCTATAAAGGCATGTTGAAAGCTGAAAGAGACGAAAAAGCAATGGAAATGATTGCCTTAGTAGGACTGGAGGGACATGAGCAAAAATATGCACAGTATCCGACTTTATCCGGGGGGCAATTACAACGGGTCGCGATTGCAAGAAGTCTTTTAGCAAACCCTGAGATATTGGTAATGGATGAGCCTTTTGGTGCTTTAGATATTGGGACTAGAATTCAAATGCAAGATTTATTATTAAAATTATGGCATCAGTTTCATCCCACTATTATATTTGTTACCCATGATATTTCAGAAGCAGTTTATTTAGCGGATGACATCTATATTATGAAAAAAGCGCCGTCAAGGTTTGTCGAAAAAATCCATATTGATTTGCCATTTAATCGGTCGAGAGAAACGAAGCGAGAAGCTCGGTTTGAGGAGTTAGTTCATTTAGTAGAAGATAAAATGGTAGAGGTGGCGACTGCATAAATTCATTGTCGGTTATCAGTTGATGTCAACTGATAACCGACAGTTGAACCTTATTCTTTTATTCCCATCAAATCCAATAGAAAAGCATACTCCATAGCGGTTTCCTTAAATCGTTCAAAACGACCAGAAGCTCCACCATGTCCCGTTTTCATATTTGTATAAAGCAATAATAAGTTCCTTCCTTTCTTCATCTCTCTTAACTTCGCGACCCATTTTGCGGGTTCCCAATATTGGACTTGAGAATCGTGTAAGCCTGTGGTAACCAGTAGGTTAGGGTAGGTTTTGTTTTCTATATTATCATAAGGAGAATAGGATTTGATATAGTCATAGTATTTTTTCTCTTTTGGATTTCCCCATTCTTTAAATTCTCCGGTAGTCAAAGGAATGCTTTCATCTAACATCGTCGTAACGACGTCAACAAAGGGAACAGCCGCAATCACCCCTTTCCAAAGTTCGGGGCGTTGATTGATAATAGCGCCCATTAATAGGCCTCCAGCACTACCGCCCATTGCAAAAAGCCGCTTTCGGCGAGTAAAGTTCTTATCCAACAAATATTCTGCACAATCAATAAAGTCATTGAAAGTATTTTTTTTCTTGAGCATCTTACCATCGTCATACCAATGTCGCCCCATTTCTTCTCCACCTCTAATGTGCGCAATAGCGTAGGCAAAGCCTCTATCTAATAAGCTCAATCTAACCGAACTAAAATAAGGGTCCATTGAATGTCCATAAGAACCATAAGCATAGAGTAGGAGAGGAGACTTGCCGTTTCGACGGAATCCTTTTTTATAAACAATCGAAATAGGAACTTTTACACCGTCCCTTGCGGTGGCAAAGTGCCGCTCAGATTTATAATTCTTGCTGTCAAAATCACCAATAACCTCCTGCTGTTTTAGCAAGACCATTTTTTTGCTAACCATATCGTAATCAAAATACGAATTGGGGGTAGTCATAGAGGTGAAACCAAGTCTTAGAACTTTGGTGTCAAATTCATAATTAGAAGTCGTTGTGGCCATGAAGGCTTCTTGACCGAAATCGACGTAATGTTCAGTTCCTTGCCAAGGTTTGATTCGGATTTGGGTAATTCCGTTGATTCTTTCGGCCAAAACTAAATAATCTTTGAAAATATCCATTCCTTCTAATAATACATCTGAGCGATGCGGAATCACTTCTTTCCAATTCGATTTTTCAGTAGCCTTTTCGGAGGTTTCCATTAGTCGGAAGTTCTTTGCGTTTAAGTTGGTATGCACAAAGAATTTATCTTCAAAATGGCCGATACCATATTCTAGTTTATCTTCTCTTTTTTGAAAAATACGGAATTCATTATCCGGTTGGTCGGCTTCTAAAATCCGATATTCCGTTGAAATGGTCATGGCAGCCACAATGACTAAGTATTTTTTAGACTTAGTTTTATAGATACCGGTTCTAAACATTTCATCGGCCTCGTGATAAATTTCTACATCTTCGCTCGGGTCGGTGCCTAATTTATGTTTGAATATTTTATAAGGTCTTAATGCTTCATCTTTTCTAGTATAAAAGACGGTTTTGTTATCATTGGCCCATATAGCAGACCCTGTAGTGTTTTCAATGCGGTCAGTTAAATATTCTCCAGTTTTAAGATTTTTGAAACGAAGCGTATATATACGACGACTTACTGTATCCTCACTAAAAGCTAAAATTTCATTATTGGTACTAACGCTTGTGCCGCCAACTGCATAATAATCAAAATCCTTAGCCAATTCGTTGACATTAAGCATGATTTCTTCTGGCGCAGAAAGCGTTTCTTTTTTTCTGGCGTGAATAGGATATTCTTTACCTTCTTCATAGCGAGTAAAGTAATAATAGCCATCTTTTTTATAAGGCACGGACATATCCGTTTGCTTAATTCGCCCAACTATTTCTTTGAACAAAGAAGCTTGAAAATCCTCCGTATGAGACATCAGTGCCTCTCGATAGGTATTTTCTTTATTTAGATAATCAATAACGTTTTGGTCTTCTCTATCATTTAGCCAATAATAATTATCAATTCTAGTATCTCCATGAATACTTAATTCTTTTGGATTTTTTTTGGCTTTAGGAGCTCTTGGTCTTTTAATTTTTGACATATATTTTATTGAAATTGAATTAGACGGTAGATTAAATAACCCGTACAAATTTATGATTGCTTACTGATAGAATTTATAAAGCTATCAATCGGCAAAATAAACCTGGATTGCCAAATTATATATTTTAAACCATTTAGAGTGGAAACAATTAGAAAAAGTGCACTTAAAAAGAAAACTAATAGTCAATTAACTTAAACGATTAAATATGTTGATAAATTATATTTGTTTACTACTTTACATATTTAAAAAATATTAAATTGATAAATACTTGATTAGTAGTCGGATTAAGTATTCAGATTAACAAGGATTTAAAAATATAAAAAAATAGTATTTGAAAAATTTTACTTTTTAATTAAATCTTACTACTTTTGTACTAAGCTATTGATATAGCGCACTACAAACTCAATCTTTTACTAGACAACAAACAAAGACTAGGTCCATTACTACCCAATTTATGAGTGATCTTTTGTTTAAAGTAATCGCTCCCCCTCATTGTTATATTTTAAACACAGGCTAAAAAGTAAAATGAATGCTTCTAAGAAGGTGATATTATTCTCCTTTTTATTATTCATTTTGAGAAAATCAAAATTCCTATAGCTAAAATGGTAAACTGTTCTACAATGTTATTTCTTTGGTAATTACCCACTAGTTATCAATTAATAATTTTCAGCTTTCCTATTACTATTTTTGATATTCTTCACTTTACTTTCCCCATCCTTATCCTGGAATACTTTCGATGTTAAATCGTAAGTCAACTCACATAATCAATATCCAAACTATAGGGCTATTAGCCGCTTTTCAATGAATATTTTGTTGAATGCTAAGCTAATAACTGAGAATACTTTTAGCAAAAAAAGTGACATAGGAATGAAGAAGTATTATATCCAAAAAAAAATCATTCCTAAAAAATATACCAAAATTCAGTGATGATAAAGTGTAAGGGATAAATCTTAGCATTTATCCCAAAGCTTTCTTCACTACTTTAGTCACTTGTGTAATACGGAATTAATCCCATTTAGAACATAATCCAACGTAGATTTAAGTTATCCCAAATTCACGTTCCGATTATGAGAATTCTATTAACATTTGCTTTTTTCTTACTCTGCGGAGTAGGGATAAGCGCACAGAAAATCTACCGCGTCAATACGACGGATGATGTAGATGATGGGCAATGCGACAATGTGCATTGCAGCCTGCGGGAGGCTATAAATAGTGCTAATACTGATGGTATTGAAAGCCTATTATGGTTTGAACTCAATGGTACTGGGCTTAAAGTTATTGACTTGCAGTCAGCTTTACCTGCTATTACAGAAGATAATCTGTTAATAGATGGTACCACGTTAGCAAGTAACTTACCTACTGCTGGTAGATTGATAATAGATGGACAAGCAAGTATTGAAAATTGTTTGGACATCCAATCATCCAACATTCGTATTTATGGACTTCAAATTCAAAATTTTAAGGAAAGTGCGATTCTTATAAAGAATACTTCATTAGATATAGCTAGAAGGGTTAAGATTGGTAGAAGAAAGCAAGGTAATATCTTTTTAAATAATGGCTACGCAGTCAATGCCGAAAATGTATCAGATTTAGAATTTAAATCAAATTATGTAGGAACAAACTTAAACTTTGAACAAGGTTATGGTAATAGGAATGGTGTAATCGTCAAAAATGATTGGGAAGATTTTGTAGGCACTTCTATAGTTATTGGAGGTGAAATTGATAATTTAGACCGCAACTATTTTGTGAATTGTTCTGAAACAGCAGTTGATTTATCGTATCAAGGAGCTGGAATTATAGAAGGAAATATTTTTGGGACCGGTAGAACTGGAACCGAACAAATGGGTAATAATGTAGCCGTTAAAGTTTCAAATTTACATGGAAGGATAGATATAGGAGGAAGTCAGAATACTAAAAATATATTTGCCTACAACAAAAGCGCCGTAATTGTAGATAAAAATAACTTCATTAGAGTTAGTGAAAATAGTTTTTATTGTAATGAATTAGGGCTTTCGATTATTGAAAATCCCCATCCTACTCCTTTAATTGACCTTGCGGAATTATCCATTTTATCTGGACAATCTCAACCCAATGACTTTGTAGAAATTTATATTACTGATGCTGAAACTTGTAACAGTGAAGATTGCCAAGGCATGACCTATTTGGGTATTACTACGGCAAATACAGAGGGAAAATGGGATTTTCAAGGAAATTTTAAATATGGTCAACAACTGGTAGCACTTTCCAGAAAAAATGGCCGACAATCGATGTTTTCTGAGTGTTTTATATTATGTCCCACGGTGATTGAAGCTGCAGTAGCAAATACTGGCCCTTATTGTACCAATGATGCTATAGAGCTATCCATAACGCCGTCCTTTAGTCGGGTGGATTGGGTTGATTTTTCTAATGATGATATTACTTATGAATGGTTTGGTCCAAGTGCCTATAATTCTGAGGACCAAAACCCTGTAACTGCTACTCAGCAGGGGCAGTATATTGCCCAAGCTTATGTATTGGGTTGCCCATCTATTCCCGATACAACGGAAGTTTTGGTTACCAATTTAACTGCAACTATTGAAGCAGCTAATACTTATTGTCGAGCAGATAGTATAACCTTAAATAGTAAAGTCACCTCCAATGCCTCTTCCATCAGGTACCAATGGACTGGCCCAAATAATTATACCTCTATCTATAAAAATCCAATTGATGTTAAAGATTCTGGTGAATATAATTTGATTATCACAGGTAATGGATGTACTTCTGAAGTATCCTCTATCACTATTGAAAATCATTTTCCTGAGTCCTATTCTTTGGGGACTTCTACCACAGTATGTAATGGAGAAGCCGTTAACTTAAACTTACCTACTTTTAATACTTACCAATGGTCAGGTGATTTTGACTTAGCTTGTGACACATGTCAATCAATCTCCTTTACACCTTCAGAAAGTGGTACAATTTCAGTAAATCTTGGCCCTACAGCTACTTGCTATGCTTCAGCGAATTTGGCAATTAATGTACTAAGTCCGGTCAGCAATACCGAAGAAAGAATATTATGTCCCGGAAGTAGCCTCAATTTATTGGCTCAAAATATTACCGAACCGGGTACTTATTCTTCAAAATTTATAGGCGCTAACGGTTGTGATTCTACGCAAACGTTTATCATTATTCAGCCACAAGCGAATAAAGTTATTGAATCAAAGACTATTTGCGAAGGCGAAACCCTTCAAAAGTTTGGTCAGACCTACGCTACAACAGGAGTTTATGAAGCTAATTTTATCGGAGCTAACGGTTGTGATTCTACGCATACGCTAGAATTGACAGTTTTAACTAAAGCAATTAAGGAAGAATCCTATTCCATTTGTGCAGGAGAATCTATGTCTATATTTGGTGTAGAAATGTCTGAAACAACGACGCAGACCAAAACATTTACAGGAGCAAGTGGCTGTGATTCAGTGCATACCATTCACCTTTTAGTAAAAGAAACCTTTAATGAAGCAGATAAAATTACCTTATGCGCAGGGGAAACGACCAATATATTAGATGGTTTAGTAGTTTCAGAAAGTGGAGTTTATGAAAAAGCATTTGTTTCTAGCCTTGGATGTGATTCTATGGTAAGAATTGAGGTAGCTGTAATGGAACCCATTTCTTCCGTCAATATAATCACAATGTGTGATAAAGATGCAGTTGCTACATTTGGAGATTTAAGCGCTGTACCAACAGCATACGAAGAAATTTATACTGCTCAATCTGGTTGTGATTCTACTATTTCTGTTTCTTATAATATCACGACTAGTCAAGATACAGAAGAGTCAGTGACTATATGTTCCGCTGACCAATATCTAATTGATGGTAAAGAAATCACTGAATCGGGTAGATATGTAACTGCCTATTCAGCAGCTAACGGTTGTGATTCGATTCACACAATAGAATTGAAGGTACTTACTACATCTGTAGTTGAGGAATCTTATGCTATTTGTACAGGCGAATCCATGTCTATTTTTGGAACAGAAATGTCAGAGACAACGACGCAGACTAAAACCTTTATAGGCGCCAATGGCTGTGATTCGGTTCACACAATTCATCTTTTAGTAAAAGAAACCTTTAACGAAGCAGATAAAATCATTTTATGCGCAGGAGAAACGACTAATATTTTAGATGGTTTAGCAGTTTCAGAAAGTGGCGTTTATGAAAAAGCATTTGTTTCTAGCCTTGGCTGTGATTCTATGGTGTTGGTTAATGTAGAGGTAATGGAACCGATTACATCTTACAAGGTAATCACCATGTGCGAAGAAGAAGCAATTGCTGTCTTTGGAGAAGAAAGTGCTATTCCAAGTGATTATGTAGAGACTTTTACGGCTCAATCAGGTTGTGATTCTATTCACTATGTTTCCTATAATATCACGACTAGTCAAGATGTCGAGGAATCTGTAACAATTTGTGCTACCGACCAATTCTTAATTGATGGCAAAGCAATAACTGCCTCTGGTCGCTATGAAACCACCTATTCGGCAGTAAATGGCTGTGATTCTGTACACATTACCAATGTGACCATATTGTCAAGCTTAACAACTTCAGCGACCTACGAACTTTGTGCAGGAGAAGAGATTGATGTATTTGGCAAAATGGTCAATGTCTCTGGCACTTTTTCTAATAGCTTCACCGCTACATCTGGCTGTGATTCTTTGCATACCGTTACGGTTCTTGTAAAAGAAAGTCGGATAACCAATGAGTCTATTACTATTTGCG
Source organism: uncultured Saprospiraceae bacterium (assembly GCA_937974625.1). GTDB lineage: Bacteria > Bacteroidota > Bacteroidia > Chitinophagales > Saprospiraceae > JAFMDF01. Next base: position 29,322 of record CALJVJ010000214.1, on the reverse strand, counting down.
AAGGCGAAACGATTACTGTTTTTGATAAATTGATTAGTGACGAGGAGCAATTAAGTCGGACTTTTTCTGGGGCCAATGGCTGTGATTCTACACATAGTATACAGGTAAACGTGCTTAAAAAAGTGTTTTCTGAAGCAAACGAATCTTTGTGTCAAGCTAATTGTATTAATCTTTATGGTGCAACGGCCTGCGGAAATAACTTATTCCAACAAACCTTAACGGCTAGTTCAGGCTGTGATTCTATTCATACCGTTAATTTAACCATTACAGAATCGGATGAAGTCCTAATGGAATATACGGTTTGTGAAGGTGATTCTATTGAAGCCTTAGGAACTTTTATCAAAGAGGAAGGTACGTTCTCGAAAGCTTTTATTACGGCCAATGGTTGTGATTCCATCCATACGGTCAATCTAAAAATTACCAAACCAACTACAATAGTAGCAGATTACATGCTTTGTCCTGGAGATTCTTTGGCAGCCTTTGGGACTTTTATCAAGGAAGCAGGTACTTTTTCTAAAACTTTTATAGCTGCCAATGGCTGTGATTCTGTCCATACGGTTAATTTAGTGATTACTGAATCAATAGAAGTAGTATCAGAATATATGATTTGTGAAGGGGATTCTATAGCAGCTTTAGGTGCTTTTATTAAAGAGGTTGGTGCTTTTTCTAAAACCTATTCAAGTAGCAGTGGTTGTGATTCTACGCATACAGTAGTCGTCAATTTTTCAGAACCGATTACTGCAAATATTTCCACAAGTCCAGCATGTCCCGAAAATGCAAATGGGCAATTAGAACTTATTATTTCTGGAGGGGAGGCACCTTATCAAGTTGACTGGAATGGAAGCGATGTGGGAACAACTACAGCATTGGATAATTTGTTGGCTGGAGCTTACACATTGTCTATAAGTGATGCTATGGGTTGTAAATGGGAGGAGCATATTACAATTGAATCAGCACTCCAACCTGTCATTGAGACGAATATAATGGATGTTAGCTGTTTTGGAGATGCTGATGGAAGTATCACTTTATCCTCAGATTCTTGGGTAGAATTTAGCCTTGATGGAATTAATTTTAATCAGAGTCCTATTTTTTCCGACCTATCAGCCAGCGCATACGAAGTTACTTTTAAGGATGAACTAGGTTGTGTTTTTAGGGAAGTAGTAGAAGTACTCGAACCTGTTCAAATGGAAGTCAGTCTCCCAGAAGTGACAACTATTAATTTAGGCACTTCTTTAACCTTGGAGCCAAGTGTAATTGCTTCTAATGCAGTAAGTTATGAATGGTCGGATGCAGAGACTTTAAGTTGTTTAGGATGCGAAAATCCTGTGGCGTCTCCACTTCAAGATACTAAATATATAGTCACTGTTTACGACGAAAACAATTGTGAAAGCCAAGCAGAAACATGGGTTAAAATTGAATTTAACAAAGGTATTTATGTGCCTAATGTTTTCAGTCCTGACAATGACGGTCAGAATGATATTTTTACTATCCAAGCGGCAGAAGGGCCAATCGAAGAAGTAGAGTTTTTCAAAGTATATGACCGATGGGGAACCCTATTATATGAAGCTAATAATTTTCATCCAAATGATGAAGGTTTTGGATGGGATGGAAGCTATAGAGGGCAGAACATGGGGAATGGTGTTTATATTTATTTAGCGGTAGTGAAATTTAAAGACGGGTCTGAAACACAGGTTCAGGGAGATGTTACTTTGGTGAAATAGAAGAAAAATCATGTATCTATTGGCAACAATCCGCTGGTAAACCCAATCATGCTTACCAACGGATAGCATATTAATTTGTTAACTGAAGCGCTATTTTTATTGTTTAAATCGAATCCCTTGCTTATCCTTTATAGGTAAAAGTCAAGCCTGCATTTTCTTGTAAACGGTCTAATAAAGCATCTCCCATAGCCGTTGCTGGTGTTAACATCCCTGCCATATCAGGCAATTCATCCAAAGCCAAACAAATAGCACTTTCCGCCAACATTTTAGAAGTAGAACCATAACCAGGGTCTCTATCACCAGTTACTTTTCCAGTTACAGTAGACCCATCTTTTAAATTGGCAAAAAATAATAAATTATAAAAACCATTCTCCCGTTCTTTTTTATTTGGGCCTTCTCCCGGTTCTGGTAACATAGCATCTACTCCTTTTTTCAAGAGAGAACCTGGTTTTGCCATCATAACTACGCCCAAAGCAGCAGCAGTTGAGAAGCCTTTTATTCGACCTCCAAAGCCATCTCCAGTCATCATCGCTTCATCATATAGAAAATCTTTTCCGTAAGGATAATTAGCGAGTGCATTACTTCGTCTAACGACTTTTGTATTAATGCCTGCCATAATGAATGGAATAATCCAACTTTTAGAGACCTCATCATAAACCACTTTTGCTAAATCTTTTTTATCGGGGCCACTTCTTTCTCCTTCAGGATTTAAACTATAAGGATTGGTCAAAACTTTGTAGATACTTTTGTCTTTTGCTGCTTCTTCTTTCATTACGGACATACTCGCATAGGTACCTCCACTCATACCTCCTTTCATCGCCTTTACCCGCATATTGATAGAGGTAGCAGGTTTACCCGTTTGTTTCCTAATTTCTCGCTGCATAAAATACACGCCCATATCAGATGGAATGGAATCAAATCCACAGGTGTGTACAATCTTTGCACCTGCAGCCACTGCCGCATCTTGGTGTTGGTCAATCATTCTACGCATCCATTGTACTTCCCCTGCTAAATCACAATAATGGGTTTTATTTTTGATACAAGCTTCGACTAATTTGTTTCCATATTTGGCATAAGGCCCAACAGTTGTGCAAATGACGGTCGCTCTTTGGCACATGGCGTCTAAAGTAGCCATATCCTGACTATCCGCTATAATTAAAGGAACCGATTCATCTGCCATTTCAGCTCTCACTTTTTCCAATTTAGTAGTATTTCTACCTGCCATTGCCCACTTTACGGTTTTATTTACGCCATATTTATTAAATATATATTCAGCTACTAAACGACCTGTAAAGCCCGATGCACCCCAAATGATAATATCAAATTCTCTTTGCGAAGACATATGTTTTTTAGTTTTTTAATTAAAAAGTCGCTAAAGATAGTTGTTTTTTGGTAAGTACGGACTTTTAAATGGAGATATATTATAATATTTTAGAAATCGTATAATGAACAAAAAGTTGGTATATCCTTTTTAAAGGATAGTTGAGTCATGTACGGAATGATAGGATAATTAGAGGAGAAATAGAGATACCAATTCTAAATATTTTACCTAATCTAATATCCGTTGGCATTTTTTATTTTATAGCCAGCGGATTGTTGCCAACGGATATTACAATTTTAGTCTATTCGACCCAAACCTATTTTATAGGTAAAACTACTTTTTTAAGTGCTTTTTTACCATCTATTTCAGTTTGAATAATATAAACGCCAGGTTTTTTTATTAGGAAAGGAAATTGGTGGGTTCCAGAAGATAAGTCTCTTGATGCTACTAAGTTTTTAATTAATACGCCTTTATTATTAAGAATATTTACACTTACAATTGAAGCTTTTGGTAATAATAGGCTAAGCGAATTTGTCCCATCTAAGCGAATAAAAGGACTTAATCCTGTTGAGATTACAGCTGCCTCATTTGAAGCCCTAAAGAAACTAGGTGAACCATTCAATTGCACGTATAGCGCACTGACTTTTTTCACTTCCTTCGTTTCCGAAAAATTCCATTCCATTCGCTCTAATTTTTTGAAATTGAATATTTTGGGAAAAGTTAGGGTAGCAGAAATTAATTCGCTCTCATCTGTCGTCGTTTTAGCCCAAAGGACATAAGTAAATTCACCTTTAGTATTCCGAAAGGCACCACCGTCAATAGTCGAAGGCAATTTTAATCGTGCAGTTTGTTCTGCATCATAGCGCCAACCATATAATAATTCAGAAGTCGTTTTATACGCGATACCGCCAACGGTTGGCGTATGCTGATAAGGCTCAACATCTTGAATAGCATAAAATAAGCCCATCAAATCATAAGGCCCATTGGCGTCTGCGACGGTCTTCGAATCTGCCATTGTATATATATGATATTGATGTAATTCTTCTTTTTGAGCTGCTACTAAAGATTTGATGATATAATTGGTATGCGCCAATTCGGACCCCATATTATCTTCAAATTTCACTCTTGGGACAGTTGTCTCGGTACAAATCCATTCTTTTTTAGGGTATTGTTGACCATTATAACCATATTTCATTAGCACCTCTTCAAATTCTCTTTTACGTTTGACAAAACCTGCTACTGCTGCATCTGAATGCCTATCATATTGAAACCCCCAAATCTCATTACTCCATTGTCGGACGCTACCATCAATATGCGGATAAGAATGAAAACTTAACACATCAAAATAAGCTCCTCCACTTAAAGGATACTCCGCAGTTACTTTTCCACCATCAGGATTGTCCGTATTTCTTAAAATGACATCTAAAAAACTAGGGTAACCTAGTCCCCCTGTAGCCACATACAAAGAAGGGTCAATGGATTTAATCACTTCATAACTGATTCTTAAAATACGGTTGTAGTATTCTGCTGGTGCTTGTAAAGCGTAGGAACATGGAAGTGGCATGTTTTCCCACCAATTTCCATCGTCGCCAGGATTTTTCCATGCATTGGAGGCGTAATCAAAATCTGGCTCATTCCAAACTTCCCAAAATCGGATTTGACCTTTGTATTGATTGACTATTCTATAAACATAAATTGCATAATAATTTTCATCATTAACAGGAGTTCCATTTTCTCCATTATCCCAAATAGGTTCGTACAAATTTTTGAAAACGGCGGTTTCTCGATTTTCATTATTCGGACAAAAAGTCGTTTTATCTCTATGTTCATCAGAAGGATAGCCTAAGAAGCCAACATTTTCGGTCATGCCTAATGATTCGTAGCGGTCAAAAGCCTCCTTTCGGACATCATATCCCCAATAATCAAAAAAATGTTCAAATAGAGCAGGTCTAACCGAATTGACGCCAACTCCTTTCAGTCCCATAGATTCATCACCAGCGGCAATTTCAGCTAGCTGATGGTCTTGCCAAGGAGGATAATATCCAAGATTAACACCATACCTAAAATCGCCGTAATAGGGTAAGATTTTATCATTTGCGGTATAGTCAACTTGAGCATAGGAGGTCAATTGACTAAAAAAAAGGAAAAACAGTACTAGTTGAAATCGCATAGTTGTAAGAATAGAGTTAGAAAACTTAGCTCTCGTATAATATCGGTGGGGGATATAGCCAAAATTGCTAAAACTTTGCGAGAAATGCCGTTTTTAGCGCATAAAATTAGGGGAATAGTTTAGCTAACAACAAAAAACTGGTTGTACGAGATGAATCGAACAACCAGTTTTTGAATAGTTTATTTTATCAATTTTATTAAATACTTCGCAAATGAAAAGACTTCGGTCGAGTCAAAACTTCATAGCCTAACGCGGACAAAGTACAACCACGTCCACTATTTTTAACTCCAGTCCAAGCTAATTCTGGGTCGAGGTAGTCGCAACGATTCATGAAAAAAGTACCCGTTTCTATTTGATTACCAATGGTTAATGCTTCGTCAGTATCCATCGTCCAAACGGAAGCGGTCAAACCGTATTGACTGTCATTCATCAATCGGATAGCCTCTTCGTCATTTTTAACAGACATAATGCCCACTACAGGAGCAAAGGTTTCTTCGGACATTAACTCCATTTGATGATGGACGTCCACTAAAACCTGTGGCGCCATATATGGGGAATTTAGTTGATGAGCCGAAAATAGGGTAGGGTCAACCAATGATTTTGCTCCTGCGGCAACTGCTTTCTGAATTTGTGCTTGCGCAAAATTTGCAGCAGCAGTTTTAACCATTGGCCCTAGTGTTATTTCTTTGTCAAGGGGATTTCCCAACTGATAGGTCTTTGTTAAATCCACAAAGCCAGCGACAAATTTGTCGTATAAATTTTCGTGAACATAAATTCGCTCAATACCACAGCAAGATTGCCCAGAATTGAAAAAAGCACCATCTACTAAATTTTCAACTGCATGGTCCAAGTTGGCGTCTGCTCTAACATAAGCTGGGTCTTTTCCACCTAATTCCAAACCAGCATTGATAAATCGACTACCCATTGCTCGTTGTACCGCCGCACCTCCTCCCACAGAACCTGTAAAGGCAACATAATCAATTCTATCATCTTTTATCATATTGCTCACTTGTGCATGTGAAACATGTACAAACTGAAAAACCCCTTTCGGAAAACCTGCATTTTCAAAAGCCGCTGCATATCTTTCTGCACACAAAGGTGTTTGCGTAGCATGTTTGAGGATAACCGTATTACCTGCCATAATCGCAGGAATAATAGCATTGACAGAAGTTAAATAGGGATAATTCCAAGGTGCTAATACCAGTACAGTGCCTAAAGCTTCTCGTCGGATAAACCGTTGAAAACCTGCCTTTTCTGAAACTTTTACATCCGCTAAGGTTGTTTCGGCAGTTGCAATCATGTATTCCGCTCTTTCTTTAAATCCTTTCGTGATTTCAAAAGGGGTATACCGAATAGGCCGGCCCATTTGCCAGGTCAATTCTTCTGCCATTTCATCCGCATTGGCTAAAAAATAATCAACGACTTTTCGGCATAGGGTCGCCCTTTCTTGAATACTGGTAGCTTGCCAACCTTTTTGGGCTTTTTGAGCAGATGAAATGGTTGCTTTGATTGCTTTTTCGCTAGCAGTTGCTCTTTCTACATAAACACTGCCGTCGATTGGACTGATGGTTTTGAAAGTGGTATTCATTTTATGTTGTCAGCTAGTGGAATAATTAGTTTTGAAGGATAGGCTTTTGTGGTGAGATGAAAATCATCCATCATCCATCAAAAATTTTAAATCATAAATCCATCCTAATTTTTGAAGATTAGTTGTAACGCGTTACGATTCTAAAAAGTCACGATTAAAGATGGATTTATGATGTATGAACTATGATTTCTGATTTCTGATTTTTACTACATCGCTGCCATGATATGCATACCCCCATCAACAGGAATTACGGTGCCATTTAGAAAAGAACCAGCATCAGAAGCCAAGAAAGTAGCAATTCCGCCCATATCTCCTGCACGACCAATTCGTCGCATCGGATTAGCTTTTTCAATCATTGGTTGGACGTTATCCAACATTGATTTAGTCATTTTACTTGGAAATGGACCAGGGGCAATAGCATTACAAGTAATCCCTTTTCCTGCAAATTTAACTGCTAAAATTTTGGTTAAATGATGAACTGCTGCTTTACTCATTCCATAAGCTGAATTATCAATAGTAGAAACTCTGATACCATCAATAGAACCAATATTAATCACTCTTGCAGGATTTTCTATGCTCGCTGCTGCTTCCAACATAGGCATTAGATCTTGAGTTAAGTAAAAAACGGGTTTAACATTAATGTTCATAATCTTATCATATCCATGCTCTGGATATTCTTTAAAAGGTGCACTCCAATTGGCACCTGCATTATTGATTAAGACATCTAATTTAGCTTCTTTCGATGTCAATTCTTTTACTAATTTGGTCCGACCTTCTCCGTTTGATAAATCCGCAGGAATTGCGATACATTGTCCTATCTTCGATAACTCTTTTTCTACAGCCATACAAACCTCTGCATTTCGAGAAGAGATATATACTTTAGCACCATTCTTGACAAAAGTAGAAGCTATCATCAGCCCGATACCTCTTGAACCACCTGTAATTAATACTGTTTTGTCTTTAACAGAAAATAAATTATCAACTTGTAAATTAGTCATATAAATTGTTTGTGAAGTCAGGAAAATTAAAATTAGGTTTTTTATACTAATTTTTTGAACTGCGAATATCGGTTTTTTGTCAGAGAAATCAGCAGGATTTGTGGATTATTTATTTAAACTATAATTCCGTAATTTCGCACCGCTAAATATATTAGCCAAACATTAAATTAGAAAAGCTAAAAATATAAATTTTTTGCAATATGAAGACGTCAAAGGAACTAGTGGAATTATTAGATTTAGAACAAATTGATGAAAATATTTATCGCGGACAAAATTATAAAACCCCTTGGGGAAGAGTTTTTGGGGGACAAGTAATGGCACAAGCAGTACATGCAGCTAGAAGGACTGTTCCTGAGGACCGTCTTTTACACTCTTTACATGGGTATTTTATTTTAGCAGGAGATATTAACGTCCCTATAATCTTTCAAGTAGATACCATTCGAGATGGACGAAGTTTTACAACAAGAAGGGTAGTGGCGGTACAAAGAGGGAAAGCAATTTTTAACCTAGCCGCCTCTTTTCAAATAGAAGAAAAAGGATTTGAACATCAAATTAGTATGCCTAATGTTCCATCTCCACAAGCATTGATATCTGATAGAGAATGGGCTGCAAAATATAAAAAAGAGATGCCGGATTTATACAAGCGGTATCAGGTAGACCGACCAATCGACTTTCGACCTGTTGAGCGGTTCGACCCAACTAATCCTAAAAAAGAACGCCCTTTTCGGCATATTTGGTTAAAGGCAAAAGATGCACTTCCTGATGACCAGCGAATACATAAAGAAGTATTAGCATATGCTTCTGATTACAATTTAATGGGTACCTCTCTTTTGCCCCATCGGTCAAAGTTTAAACGAGAACATATGCAAATGGCGAGTTTAGACCACGCCATGTGGTTTCACCATGATATTAAGATGGATGATTGGTTATTATATTCCTTAGATAGTCCAGCTGCTTCAAATAGTAGAGGATTTAATCGAGGAAATTTCTTTAATCAGGAAGGAAAGTTGGTGGCCTCTGTGGTGCAAGAAGGGTTAATTCGTTTGAGAAAGCCAAAGAGTTAGGTTGTAAATGATAAATGATAAATTTAGCTAACCAGAAAAAAGAATTAGACTAAGTATTCACTTAAATCCGTGTTAGAAATAAAGTAACACGGATTAGTAGTAACACGGATACTAAATACTCTTAATTTTCATTTTGATTGCCTATTAAGTTGTTTTTCAGTATCCAGTATCCAGTATCCAGTATCACCTGCAAGTTATCTGCTTATAACCATCTAAATGAAAGGGCAAATCTGTCAGTTGATTTTGGATTAAAAATACGGGTGGGTTTTCTTTTTCTATGGCTAATTCCATTCTTTTAGCACAGGTTTTTCCTTTATTTTCGTAATCAGTTGGACAGGTAAACGTTTCTTTTTTGATAAATTCATACCAGACAAATAGGTCTGGTTCTGGTTCAAATAGCTGGATTTTGTATTCTTTAGGAGCCAATACGATTTCTTCAGAAATTAAGTCATAACAAAGGTTCTCGTCAAAATTCTCCATAAAAACTTGCACCGCAGAATCTGGTTTAGAGCAATCAAAATTTTCCCAATAAGCGATATATTCTTGAATGATTTCTTTGTCTACTTCTAAATCTTTTAATATTTCATTATTTTTTTTCCAAGCTGGATAGTCTCTGGTCTTGATAGGTTTTTTTCTAACGATTCTCTTTTTATTTCTTTTTCGAATATCTCTTAAATCTCGATTGATTTCTCCCAACCAACTATCAACTTCTTCTTCTAAAAAAGTAAAATAATCTACATAATAGTCAACTTGTGCAGGATGGTGTAAGTCTGTATTTCTTGGCCCAATTAAAGTAACCTCATAATTAATAAGGGTAGTGGTTTGACTAATTAAGGTAGTCGAACACAGCAAGAAAAGAAAGGAAAGAAGTTGTTTCATAACCCTGATTTGTTGGTAATATTGTATCCGTAATTTAGTTCATTTTTTGGTAAGTTTCGAGGAGAAAGCGCAGGAATTATTTTAGGACAATAGAAACTGTTGATTTTCAGTAATTTAGTTTTTTGGAAGATAGAAAAGGAGATTGGAATTTTTTATTTTTGAACCACAAAGTTCACAATAGAACACAAAAGAAATGCACAAAATTTGTTGGTGATGGAGTGTACTTAAATAGAAATTGGAGTTGTTTTAAAGGGAAATAATTGCACTATGTTAAAGGTATAAGGGGCATGGAGAATTCTTTTCGCGCTGTGCGCATTGTCCAACGCTACTATTTCTTACTATACTTTCGTTTCCGATTCATCTCCGCGACAGCTTTTTCAATTCCATCTGGAGTAAGCGGATACATTGGCATAACTCGCTTCAAAACGGGAATGGTATCAGAAGAATACCAATATTTTTCCGCCATAGGATTCATCCAAGCGATTCGCTTATATTTTTTGGTGAGTACTTCCCAAGATTCAATACTTGTTCGACCTAATTCGTAAGGTGCCATATCAGCGTCTCCAATAACAAACAAGCTATAATTTTTATCTTCGTTCGCAATTTTTTCTATTGGGACAAACTGGGTACGTCGAACATCTTTATACGCTCCGTTATAAATCGTATTATGATAATAATAAGTTTTTAAGTCGTGGGCAAAACGAGTTTTCATTTTTGCGAACAACTTCTGCACCGCTTTAATGTAAGGAGTCATAGAAAGTCCTCCATTATCAATCATCAAAATAACCTGCACTTTATGGTTCAATTTTTCTTTTTCATAAGGCAGAAAAATACCTCCAGCTTTCAAGCCTTCATTGATGGTAGTAGGAATATCTAAAATAATTTCTGCGGATTCGTCTTCAATTCCTTTTAGAATTGCTAAAGCCGCATCAATATTATCATCTTTCAAAATCGCTTTTCCATCAGCAGGGTAGAATCGACGGTCATTTACTACTTTTCGGGCCATTTTTCCACCACCTCCGCCTCCCACACGAATACCGCCAGGAGCGGCACCATTATTTCCATAAGGCGAAGCACCACCAGAACCAATCCAATGAGTGCCTCCATTGTGTTTTCCCTTTTGTTGTTTAGCCACGGCTTCCATTCTACGCTTTAACTCTTCCATCGAAATATTTCGATAGTCTACCATTTTATCGATTCTATCTGGTTGCCCTGGGTCTGTATCTGCGTTAGCGGTATCTACCTGATTTGGGTCATCTTTGCTTAATATTTCATTAGCATCCAAGATTTTTTTAATATCATAAGTACTAATGTGTACTTCATCTAAAAATCGGTCCACCAATTCTTTAATGTCTGGCATATTGCCATCATCTTCTTCGTCCATCAAACTTTTTTTCCATTCTTGAAACGTTTCAGAACGAACTAAGGCACTTTCTAAAGTCTCCCCATTCTTTATCTCTACCGATAAAAAGTATTCGTAGAAAGCGGCAGTATAGGGGCCAAATTCTTTAGGGTCATTGGTGATTAAAGCCTTGAGTACCAAATAAATATCTCCCAAAGTATTAACTAAGCCTTTGTCCATAGACCTACGCAATTGCAAAAGGGTTCGCACATCTGCATTTAATTTATGCTTTCGAAAAGTATGTGGTAAGGATGGAAACATAATTTTATAGTTGTGATTGGTAAGTTGAAAATGGTAAGTGCATATTTACAACTTACCACTTACAGTTTACAACTTAAGTTGTGCTCTATTTCTTTCTAAAATTTTCATATCTGCTTGGGTTTTGACTAAGACACCCATGCCGTCCATAGCAACCAATTTTGCTAGACTCTTGTCTTTTTTGAAAGTATTCAAATATTTCAACCAATTCAATAGCTCTCTGGTACTTGGGGCTCTTTCTAAGCCTAAGTGACGAACTTGATAGAATAACTGAATCGCCTTTTGTACGATTTCTGCATCAGCAGAAGGGTAATGTTTATGTACGATTTCCAACATCATTTCTGGGGATGGAAAAGAAATATAATGGTAAATACATCGCCCTTTAAAAGCCGTTGGCAATTCTTGTTCTCGATTACTGGTAATTACGATGGCAGGCATATCTTCCTCACTTACAGAAATTTCTTTGCCAGATTCAGGTAAGATAAACTTTCTATGACTTAAAGCATATAACAAATCATTTGGGAATTCTCTAGGCGCTTTATCAATCTCATCAATTAACAAAACGGAATTGGGTTTAGAATAAGCTTTTGCACCGGGGCCCATCATCACATAATCATCTAATTGTTCGGTACTTCTTCCACCTGTACTCAATTTTTTATCTAAGCCTTTCTCGTCTCTTTGAGCATTTAATACTTCTATTTGAGAGTCTCTTAAGTATTTTACGTGGTCAAATTTGGCTACAAATTGTTCCACCGTACTTTTTGAACCGACAGGATATACAAATAGTTCTATATTATTATCTTTGGCGAATTGTATAGGTAATTCTGTTTTTCCTGTCCCTGGTTCTCCTTCCATTAACAAAGGCATTCCAAGCACTCTTGACATATGAAATGCTTGTGCTAATTCTGCGTCACATAAATATTTGTCGGACCCTGTCCACATTGAAGTATTTGCCATGCTAACTAGTATTTTTGAATTTGAATATTATAATTTAAGAATGCGATTAGGCGAAATTTCGCTAAAGTTAATGCTACTTTATGGTTATACCTAATAAATTAGTATTTGATTCCTAATTTTGACTTTTACCCGTTTCTGAACAGGACGGTTACCTTACAAATAGGTTGGATTATCATTCATAATTTTCAAGAAAATGGAAGGCAAAATAGACAATAAGTATTGCGCAAAAATAAGGAGTAAACAATTGCAAGTTGTAAACTTTATTTTACTTACACCCCTAGATTACCCTATATTTAGACATAGTTTATCTTTTTTACAAAACAAATCTTTGGGTCACAATCTCAGGAATTTCTCGCTCATAATGGGTAATAAAAACCAAAGTATGTTGTGGACTTAAAATAGTATTTAATAACAATTTAGCTTTTTCAATAGTTATTAAATCAAACCCTTGAAACGGCTCATCTAATAGAATTAATGGTGGATTTTTGATAAGTGCTCTAATTAACAATAAAATCCGTTGTTCGCCAGTAGATAATTTTTGAAAAAAGCGTTCTTTCAAATCTAGTATTCCAAAATATTCCATTAATAAATCCACTAATTCCTGTTCGTGCACGGTAGCTTGACGCTTTAGGTAGACATGGTCAAATAAGCCTGTAATAATTGCCTGTTCGGCGGTTAATTGCGCATTGAAAAAATAGTGGAGTTCTGACGAGGTAAATCCAGTTCGTTTTTTAATATCCCAAATATTTTGGCCAACGCCTCTTTTTTGGTCAAACAGGTAAATTTCATTAGCATAGGCTTGCGGATGGTCTCCAAAAAGCAGAGAAAGCAAGGTAGACTTACCAGAACCGTTGGCACCAAATAGTGCCCATTTTTCTCCTGGTTTAACCGACCAAGTAATGGAATCTAACACCTTTTTACCAAAATAAGCAACAGTCGTATTTTTAAGCGAAAATATCGAATTCCAAGTTTCTAAATGATTTGGTTTTTCAAAAAATGGTTGTATTCTTTTAAGCAAATTAGCTTGATTTTTTTTGTCAAAATCGCTTTTAGCATTGGCTATTTCCTGAATAGATAATAAGGAAAAATGCTTGCCGAAAGGAGTATTTGATTTGGTTTTCGGGGCTTCAAAGGCTGATTTTCTGACCAATCCTTCATATTTAATTTGAAAATTTTCTAGTGCTAATTCATGTGAAATACAATTTGGTAGTACATCATATTGTCCTGCTAAAATTAGTTGAATACCATCGTTTTTCACCAAATCATCTAGTAACTCGTTAAATTCTGCTCTGCTTTTAGCATCCAATCCCATATAGGGATTATCAATGATTAAAAGCTTAGGTTGCTGCAATATAGCGCTAGTAATCAGTAGTTTACGAGATTGTCCGCTTGATAATTTAATGCGTTCTAAATCCTGTAATTCGAAGACACCAGTTCGTTTGATTAAATCTACGTGTGATTTTTCATATTCCGAATAGCCTGCTTCCATGAGATACTCCCAAACCGTTACTGTTCCATCAGCAGCAAAGGAATTAAATCGTTGAGAATAGAAAAAGGAGTGGGGGTCAAAGGCTCTAGAATCATCTTTAAAAGAGACGACCTTAATACATTTCCTTTTCAGTTCATAAGTGGATTTAATTGCTGGGTGATTGGCTTCCAGCCAAGGGTAGGAAAGTTTGCCTTGTGTGAGGTAATACTTACCAGCGAGTGCTTGTACTAAACTTGTTTTACCAGAACCGATTTTACCCGTTATAATCCAATTTTCCCCTTGTTCAACGGTCCAATTCAACTTATTAAAAAAGTTTTTTTGAGCATGAGAAAAAGCAACATTTTCTAATTTTAAGTACGGAATCATATTGTTTGACATTAAAAAAAACAGTTATGTAAACTACTGGCATTTTTAACTAGGTCTGAAATGTGGAAGGAGGGTATAGTGACCTATCTTCACTAATGAAATATGCTATTTACACCATCAACCGAAAATCAATCATGGCAAGACACACTACAAAAATCGTAATTTCCCTATTTTGTTTATTAGGATTATCCCCGTTATTTGCCCAGTCTATCCAAAACGCCAAGCCAGTTCCAGAGGCGCCAAAATATCAAAAAATTTCCCAAGAATCTTTAATTAAAGAAATAATTGTTGAGAATTTGACAAGAGGTCAAACGTATTCCCTACAATTTTGGATTGAAAACAATGAAAGTTGTTTGCCTATTGCAAAAATGGACATTCCATATGAAATAGGAAGAGAAACAGCAGAGCAATTCCTAATAGACTTTGTCGCTACAAAATCTACAGAAAAAATAGTATTGAAAACGCCTTGTGAAAGCAATAAAGTGAATCATTATTTTGCTTCAACCCAATGTATTACTTGTCCCTATATCCCTTCGGCTTTACAAAGAGGCCCAGTCATCCGAGCAGAATCTGGTCAAAGTCCAGACTATTTAGTTAAAGATGTTTTCGTTTCAGGTGGATGTTATGATGTCGATAATATAACGTATCAAGGTGGAGATATTACAAGAGGTGTCTTTTCACAGGGAGATGTAATTGGTTTAAAGGACGGAATTATTTTAGGCACAGGAGATGTAAGTAAATGTAGTGGGCCAAATTCCTTAACAAATACAGGCACAGCAATCCCTGGAAGCAAAGGAGATGAAGACTTAAATACATTACTCAGACTGATTGGCTCTACAATAAGAGTCTCTCAAGATGCAGCGGTTTTAGAGTTCGACTTTACCCCAACTTCGGACAAAGTGAGTTTTGAATATGTTTGGGCATCAGAAGAATATTGTGATTATTCCAATTCTTCTTTTAATGATGTTTTTGGATTCTTTGTAAGTGGTCCAGGTATAAATGGACCATTTTCCAATAATGGTAAAAATATAGCAACGATTCCCGGAACAAATGAATACGTATCTATCAATAATATTAATTGGAAAAATAACCGCCCTTTATACAATAACAATTCCCCATTGTTTCAAGCATTGACAGGTGGTTGTGCTTTTGGAGAAATATTTGGTCAAGCGGTTGCTAAGAATGAATTGGAATATGATGGTTTTACCAATGTTTTCACTGCAACAGTAGATGTTATTCCTTGTGAAACTTATCATATAAAATTAGCACTCGGAGATGTAGGGGACAAAAAGTTTGATTCAGCAGTATTCTTAGGAGCGAACAGTTTTAAGCAAGGAGACCCAGCGGAGTTATCTACTGAAATTCCTAATGCCTCTTTTCCTGATAGTAATCTAGTATATGAATCTTGTCAAGAGTCTTACTTTGTATTTAAGCGGACTGAAGACAGCGATAGAACGAAGCCTCAGACGGTTCCATTTAATATTTCTTCGACTAGTACTGCAACGCCAAATATAGATTATTCAGCTATTACCTCTCCAGTAATCATTCCTATCGGAAAAGATAGTATCAGAGTTCCCGTAACCGTTTTTGATGATGGAGTAAAAGAAGGCCCTGAATCAATCGTTTTTGAATTAGAGTCAGCATGTACCTGTGAAGGTATTTTGACAGAACTTATAATAGTAGAACCAGAAGAACCTATTGTCAATTTTAATGAATTGTCTACTTGCCCTGGTGGTTCAGTGGAGATAAGTCCGCAGATAGAGGGAGGCGTAGGAGAGTTCACTTATGAATGGTCTACAGATGAAACTACGTCATCAATTTCTGCCCAAATTGACGACCCCACTATTTATGCTGTTACTGTAACGGATGAATGTGGAACTTCCTCAATGGGACAAATCGAAGTAACCATTGATGAGCAAGTTGCTAAAATGTCTGGCGATGTATTAATTTGTAATGGAGATGCAACGAGCCAAATCGAAGTAAGCTTTACTGGAAGTGGACCTTATTCATTGGAGTACGAATTTAATGGAGAAACAAGGAATATTGCTAATATTAACGATGCAAATTATCAATTACCAGAAACAGCAGCAGGAACGTATGAAGCGATATCCATGACTTCGAGTGGTTGTGTAGGAAATGGAGAAGGAACTGCCCAAATTGTTACCACTGAAGTAAATATTGAATACAAAGCAAGTAATCCAAAATGTCATAAATCTACCGATGGGTTCATTGAATTGACAATGGATAGCAACGCTGGAACCTATACTTATGATTGGGATAATGGTGCAGTCGATGCACGTTTAGATAATTTAGTAGAAGGGGACTTTGAAGTAACCGTAACCAACGAATTAGGCTGTGAAGCTATTGAACTTTTTACCCTGACTAAACCAGAAAAAATAAATGCTTCTATTACCCCAAAGGGTGCGCCAAATTGTTATAATCCCAATGATGGTAGTATTGATTTGACTGTAGATGGTGGAACACCGGGTTATGCATTTGCGTGGACAAATGGAGCAGGAACGGTTCAAAATCCTACAGACCTTGAAGGGGGAACTTATTCCGTAGTTGTAACGGACCTAAACGGTTGTGAGACAACCCTAACTACCGAAATTATAGGAGATTTAGAAAAACCATTAGCAGAGATTCAAGTTGATGATATTATTAGTTGTCGAAATGATGAATTGACATTGACTGCCATAGGAACAAGTAGAGGGTTTAAATTTAAATATAATTGGGAGACAGAGGATGGTAATATTACTCGATTTGATTCACGATTAGAACCTATTGTCAACAAAGAAGGAACTTACACCTTAAATGTACTCAACGATGAAAATGGTTGTAGTAATAGCGCAACTGCATTTGTTAAAGAAGATACAGAAAAGCCCAAGGTGGAATTGAATCAGCCACAAGAATTAAATTGTCAAATAGAAACTCAAAACCTGGTTGGTGCCATTTTGGAAGATATGGTAGATTATGCTTTGAATTGGACAACAAATGATGGGAATTTCTTATCTGATAGAGACATTTTAGACCCTGAAATAAATGCAGCTGGAACCTATAACTTGATGGTCACTAATAATATTAATGGCTGTATATTCGAAGAAAGTGTAGTCGTGACGGAGAACAAAATTAAACCTGATTTTCTGATTGTTGACCCGAAAACACTTACCTGTGATAGAAAAGCGGTCTCCATTAAAACAGAATTGTCTGTACCTGAAAGAGATTATATGATAGTTTGGGAAACAACGGAAGGAAATTTCTTAGAAAATAGAAATACCCTAAACCCGTCTGTTGACGAACCCGGTATTTATACTTTAAATATTACCGATGTTGAAAATTTTTGTGAGTCAAATGCTGTGGTAAACATTTTAATAGATACCCTTAGCCCTAAAATAGATGCTGGGGCAACAGCTGTTTTTACCTGTGATATTACCCAAATGAATTTGAATGGTAGTGTTGAAGATAATCGGACTTATAATTACCAATGGACAACGGAGGATGGCGGTATTTTATCAGGAGAAGATAGGTTGAATCCTTCTATAAATGAGGCTGGTACTTATCAAATATTTGTAGAAGATGAAGTAAATGGTTGTGAGGCGAATGATGTGGTGGTTATTACGGACGATACCAATAGACCTAAGGCAATTATCGAAACCCCACTATCTATTACTTGCGATAATCAAACCGTCCAATTAGATGCATCAAATTCTACTCAAGGTGGAAATATTAATTATCGATGGGAAACTTTTGATGGAGGAGATATTATAGATGCTTCGAATCCAATTAATCCGATTATGGGTGCAGAAGGAACCTATTTACTATTTGTGGTAGACCAAACTAATGGTTGTGAGGGCAAAGGAATTGTGGAAATAGGAATTGATACAATTTCACCAATTGCGATAATTGCAGCAGCAGAGGTGTTTAATTGTAAATCAGAAAAAGTAGAAATTGACGGTTCTGCATCTAGTACTGGAAGTATCTATCAGTTTAATTGGAGTACCACAGATGGAAATATTATCTCCAAAACGGATGTTGTTTCTCCAGCAGTAAGCGCTGCTGGAACCTATGTTTTGGAAATTCGAAATAAAGAAAATGGATGTACAGCAGAGACTTCTTTAATCATAATAGATGAAAAACCAACAGAATTGGATTTATCATTAAATCAACCATTATGTTTTGGAGATAAAGGACAAGCGAATATTATGCAGGTAGTTGGTGGAGTGGGACCTTACACCTATTCTATTGACGGTGGAAATCGATTTAACAGCGAAGCTGGATTTAGTTATTTAAATCCAGGAGCCTATAATATAGTAGTTAAAGATGCCAATGATTGTGAATTGGAAGAAGTTATTGAAATTATTGAACCAGAAGAAGTGGTAGTTGATTTAGGTTTGCAACAAGAAATTGGTCTTGGAGATTCTACTGATTTAGCTGCTATTACAAATATTCCCGCAGGGCAAGTAGCAGAAATTATGTGGTCTCCATCTGCAGGATTGAGTTGCGATGATTGTTTAAATCCAATGGCTAAGCCTTTTCAAAGTGTTGAGTATGAGGTTACCGTAATTGACCAAAATGGTTGTGAAGCAAGTTCGAATGTCCGTTTATTAGTAGACCAAACGCCTCACATTTTTGTGCCAAATATATTCAATCCATATGATAGTCAAGCAGGAAATGACCGGTTTACCATCTTTTCAAAGCAAGGAATGGTTAATCAAGTTATTACTTTAGAAGTGTATAATAGGTGGGGAGAAACGGTTTTCCAAAGAAAGAATTTTGCCCCTAATGACCCAACTTTAGGATGGGATGGAAGTTTTAATAGAAAGCCACTAAGACCTGCTGTTTTTGTTTATCGAGCAGAGTTGGAAATGATAGATGGTCGTAAAGTTCAAATTAAAGGAGATTTTACCCTGATGGATTAGGACAGGGTAGCATAAGATTTTCTTTAAAGTAAGTCTAAAATAATGGTTTTCAAGACCATAAAATTTAGACCTACGCTTATCAAAATATAGCATATTTTTTATCCAAGAGGGAGGCACTGCTCATGTGTGGCTCCCTTTTTTGTTTATCAAAACTAATGTTAGGAACTTTGAAAAATCAAATGGTAAATTTATTTTTCATTACTACATAAAGCCTCCAAAGATGATTTTGTGAAATAATTATGACTTTGTATTTTAATCTTTTGCATAATAGGCGTTGTTTAATTTATTTTTCGGAAGTTTGCGTTTATAAAGTAAATTCAATTATCAACTATGCGTTTAAGCTTAAGTATATTAGCTCTAATTTTAATAACATTTATAGGTTGCTTCACTATATCTAATCAATTTACAGGTTTGGCGCCAGGTTATTGGCGAGCAACTTTAGATATTCGGCCAACTTCTATTGAAGCAGACGGAGGGAATGTAAAAAATATGCCTGCTAATTTTGAAGAAGCGACTCAAGGGTCTTTACCTTTCACCTTTGAGGTGATTTATGAAAACGAGAATGATTTTCATATTGATATTATCAATGGGGATGAACGCATTCGAGTAGCTAAAGAAGATATTTATATAGGATTGGATAGAAAAGTGGGAAAAGATACTTTCTTGATAAAATTTCCAATCTATGAATCATATATCAAAGGCTTGTTTGAGAGTAGAGTAATGGAAGGCGAATGGGTAGCAACAAATCGAGAAAATTATAGAATTCCGTTTGTGGCTAAATATGGTAAAAAACATCGATTTACCCAATTGAAAAAAGAACCCAAAATAGATGTAACTGGAAAATGGGAGGTTCATTTTCAAGGAGCGAATGACCCAGATGATGTTTTTACGGGCATCGGAGAATTTAAACTGGACGGAAACGAATTGCGAGGAACTTTTAGGACCGAAACTGGGGATTATCGTTATTTGGAAGGAACAGTTCAAGCGGATAAATTATACTTGTCTGTCTTTGATGGAGCGCATGCTTTTCTCTTTGAAGCTAAGATTTTAGAGGACAACACCATGATAGGTTCTTTCCGGTCGGGTAAGCATTATCTTGCGACTTGGGAAGCCAAAAGGAATGAAAATTTTGAGTTGACCGACCCGAATGATTTAACCTTTTTAAAAGAAGGGTATGATAAAATTGCTTTCTCCTTTCCGAACCCAGCAGGTAAAATGATTTCTTTAGAAAATGAGGAATATAAAGGCAAAGCTAAGATTGTTCAGATTTTTGGAACATGGTGTCCTAATTGCCGAGAAGAAACCACTTTTTTAGTAGATTATTTCAAGAAAAATCCAAATCCAGATATTGAAATTATTGCTTTAGCTTTCGAAAAGCGAAAAGACAAAGCCATGGCAAATGCCGCTATTAAGCGTTATAAAGAAAGATTTGGAATAGACTATGAAATGGTCGTTGCAGGGTATTCTGATAAAACAGAAGCAGCAAAATCGTTGCCGATGTTAAACCATATTTTATCTTACCCAACTTTGATTTTTATTGATAAGAATAACCAAGTCCTAAAGATTCACACGGGATTCAATGGAACTGCCACCAGTAAATATGGAGAGTTTTTAGCAGATTTCGAAAAGACAGTTAAAGAATTGGCGTTGTAAACCACTAATAATGTCAAGTTCAAGTATTGGATATTTTTTTTGTAGAACCTTGAACTTGACATTACCTTGTTCTTTTTATTTGTAAAATTTTAGCGCATTTAAAGTCTTTTTTCTAAATGTTTGAATATTTAAAGCTTATTTATTAATTTAGTTCTTATTACAAAACTCCCACGAGAAAAATTACATCCCGTCAATTTCTTTCTAACCACCTTGTCCGTCAATTTCTTCTTCCTACAATTTTTTTATAACCTATTGAAGTAGGTTTTTTTCAAAAAAAATAACATAAAAATTACTTTCCTATGCACCAGCATAGAAAATGTATTCCTGTATCTCAAATGGACGATTTGTTATTTCTATTAAGTCAGAAATAGTCAAAATTATCCACTTGACAAGATAGATTGGGTACAGATTATCTATTAGAAACACAAACCATTATACTGAAATAATTCAGAAAAAAACTTCAAAATTCTTTAACAAAAAAGGTAAATTATGAAAAAATTAATGATGATGTTATTGCTTTGTATTCCATTAGGCTTCATCTTAAATGCAGAAGCTAGTGAAACAAGTGATGATTATTCTTGCAATTGGGATTTTTCGTATAACTTTAATTGCGGCACACATTATAATGCTGGACATAATCTTTATGTGAAAGCTAATCCACAGAGATACCAAGACATTGATTGGATGGAATTATACATCAATAATCAATTTGTCAGAAAAGAAACCAATTACCCCTACGAATGGGCGAAAAGCGGCTACAGTGGCGATAATTATTTGAAGAATCTACAGCCAGGAACCTACACGATAAAAATCAAAGTAAAAGATAAATGTGGTCAATACCATGAAAAAACTTGTGTCATCTATATTGATGGAGGGAACACAGGAGGCAACACGGCATGTAATTGGGATTTTTCTTATAATTTCAACTGCGGAGCACATTATCCCTCAGGACATAATTTGTATGTAAAGGCGAATCCTAATAGATATCAAGACATTGATTGGATGGAACTATACATCAACAATCAATTTGTCAGAAAAGAAACAAGTTATCCCTATGAATGGGCGAAAAGTGGTTCTTCAGGAGATAATTATTTGAAGAATTTACAAGCAGGTACCTATACCATAAAAATCAAAGTAAAAGATAAATGTGGTCAATACCATGAAAAAACTTGCGTGGTGTATATCGATGGAGGGAACACAGGAGGTAATACGGCATGTAATTGGGATTTTTCCTATAATTTCAACTGCGGAGCACATTATCCCTCAGGACATAATTTGTATGTAAAGGCGAATCCTAATAGATATCAAGACATTGATTGGATGGAACTATACATCAACAATCAATTTGTCAGAAAAGAAACAAGTTATCCTTATGAATGGGCGAAGAGTGGTTCTTCAGGGGATAATTATTTGAAGAATTTACAAGCAGGTACCTATACCATAAAAATCAAAGTAAAAGATAAATGTGGTCAATACCATGAAAAAACTTGCGTGGTGTATATTGATGGAGGGAACACCAATACTTGTGATTGGAACTCAAACTACCAATATCCTAATAACAATTACTATCCAAAAAATACCAATCTATACGTAAAGGTACATCCCAATAAGTATCAAGACATTGAATGGATGGAATTGTATGTGAACAATCAATTCGTAAGAAAAGAATCTCAGTACCCTTATGAATGGTGTAAACAAGGTAGTTCAGGGGACAATTATTTGAAAAATATGCAGCCAGGAACCTATATACTCAAATGCAAAATTAAAGATAAGTGTGGTCAGTATCATGAATCTTTAAAAACGGTGTATATTCAAAATTAAAAAAGAAAATTTCTTAAAAATAGTCAATAAAAAATCCTTGAGGTATACGATATACTTCAGGGATTTTTTTATAGTACTATAAAGTAGGATACTTAAAGTGCTAAAAATAAGGCACTTCTGCGGCTAATTGTCAATTCTTATCAAATGTTAAATCAACCATTTAGGCGAAAACTCCGTATATTTAACCTTTAAAAAAAAGAGGGATTTAAAATATTTAGTTTAAAACGGTAAAAATTTCACTTCGTGGGGAAAAGTGGTATTAAATTGGAAGTGTTGTTAGAGAGAAAATTAACAATACTGCATTTAGAAAATAATAAATGAATCAATTGACTATAAATATAGCTTATATCGCTGATAATCAGGAACTAATTAACAGATTGATTAGGGATTTGAAAAGTACAGAAGTAACCTTCCATTTGATTGATGGGAATAGTTTTGTAAGCGGAGAAAGTTTTTATTCCAGATTGGTAAAAGATAACAATCCTTGTCTTTTAATGGTAAGTGACAATTTTTTAAAATCACAAACCTGTTTAAATCAAGGATTAGCCTATTTACAGACCCTAATAAAAAATGAACAAGTTTTACCTATCATTATTGATGGGACAGAGATTGATGATGCTGGAAACCGTCAACTTATTCCTACTGAATTTGAAAAGGTTAGCAATGTCATTAGATACATGAATTATTGGCAAGAGAAGTATTTAGATTTGAGGAAATTAAAGCGTAGGATTCCGAAAGAAGAGGAGGAAGAATTCTCAAGCAAATTAAAAATAGTTCGAGGTATTTCTTCGGAAGTAGGGGAGTATTTAAGAAATTTAAGAGATACGAATTATTTCCCTTTCTCCGAATTTTCTGCTAATAATTACGAAGCATTTTTTAGGATTTTTGGGGACGAAGCTGCTCATCTAAAATTTGTTAATGCTAATAGGCACAAAGAAGAGGAAGGCATAGCAGAAACACCGAGGACAACCCTTGTAACACCAATAGTAAGCGAATCCGTAACAGAAGCACCCATATCAGTTGTTGAACCAGAGATTGAAGAAGAGATAGTAGCAATAGAAGAAGCACCGATTCCAGTCGAAGAATCAACTAATAATTTTCTTCCATTTGATGATTTAGTTGTGGAGAAGGAAAAAATAGATAATTTACCAGTTGAAGAATTTGAAAATGTATCGGTTCCTTCCATTGAAGAGAATGACGTAACACTGGATGCTTTGAGTGGAATTAGTAATACCTCTGATATAGAAAAGGTAGAACCAGCTCAACAAAAAGATTTAATAGCGATGGACCCTGAATGGGCGGAAGCAGATGCAGAAGACGAATCGGAATTTGTTGAGCCAGAAGAAGAAATTTCTCTCAATGAACTAGCTGAATCGGAAGACCGTCCACTCACCGAGACTGAGTTATTAGCTTTAGAATTAGCTCAAAAATTACCAACCAATGAAAACACCTTATCAGCTAATAATCAGCTAAGTTTTCCAGAAGATGCAGACCAGGACGAGGAAATAGAAGAAGAAATGATTTCTTTATCTGATTTAATGGGGGATGATTTGCATATAGAAGACCAAGTTGAAGCGGTTAATATTACTACGGAGTCAGCGGTATCACCTACTGAAATTGCCGCTATAGGAACTAGTATTGGCGCTGTTGCTTTATTTAGGGAAACCAATGGAAGTGATAAATCAACGAATGAAATAGAGGAAGAAGAGGAAGATGAGTTGGAAGGATATTTCATGGACGAAGGAGAGGAGACGGAAGAAATAGAGGAAGAATTGAGTGAATTAGAAGTCTTACAATCTGCAAATACATTAGTACACTCAGGAAAAGTAGAAGAAGGTATTGCTTTACTGAAAGAAACCTTGGCTGAAGTTCCAGATTTTGGTTCAGTTCGGTATCAGTATGCTGCCTTTTTAGCAAAATACCATAACAATTTCAAAGAAGCCTCCAATCAATTGGCACTATTGCTGGAGCAAGAACCAAATAATTTGTCGGCTAAATTTTTCTTAGGGGAGTTGGCAGAAGTAGAAAGAGATTATTTAACGGCAAAAAATTATTATGAGAAAGTGCATCATGATAATCCCGAGTTTCCCAATGTTTCTTATAAATTAGGAATGCTTTTAGTGAATTATCTAAAGGATAATCCAGATGCGGCAGCAGGGTATTTAAAAGAAGCATATCAAACAGACCGCGGGAATATTAATGCATTATATCAATTCGGGTTAATTAAAAACGAAAGTTTAAATCAAGAAGTTGAAGCTATAGCTGCATTTGAAGAAGTTTTAGAAAAAGCGCCGGAGCACCCTTTTGCGAATTATGATTTAGCAGTTATATACCATAAGATGGGAGAACGAGAAAAAGCGCTCCAGTTTTATGAAAAATCCGCAGAAGTAAATCCAGAATTGAAAACAGCGGTTAATGACCAAGCATTTGCTATCGCAAGTGAGGAGGTCGAAGCAAAAGAAAAGCAAAATATCAAGTTAGTTCAAGTTGCGGAGGGTGCAGAAAAAGAAGAAAGCTACACCATATCCAATTTAGTTGCTAATGTACATCCAATACAGGAAGTTAATAAATCTGCAAAGGTGCATCAGCCTATTTTAAAGACTCCTAGCAATAATGAGATTAGAACGATAGAAAATAAGAAAGCAGTTAAAATATCAAAACCTCAAACAAAAATAGCTTTAATTACTGGGGCAACCTCAGGAATAGGAAAAGCTACAGCTGCCAAATTTGCAGCAGAAGGTTACCAATTAATTTTAACAGGAAGAAGATTTTCTCGATTATTTCAGATAAAAGACCAATTTGAAAAGGAATTCGACGCTAAAGTTAGGTTATTGCCCTTTGATATTAAAAGCTCGGCTGCTGTACAAGAGGCATTAGCAGAGTTAGAAGAAGAATGGCAAATGATAGATATATTGGTCAATAATGCAGGTTTAGCAAAGGGAGAAACAGCGATACATGAAGGAGAACTCTCCAATTGGGAGGAGATGATTGATACCAATTTGAAAGGATTACTTTATGTGACTAGAGAAATTGCGCCCTATATGGTTAAGCGTAGAAAGGGGCAGATAATTAATGTTTGTTCTTTGGCAGGAAAGGAAGTATACCCTAATAATGCGGTCTATTGTGCTACAAAGCATGCAGTAGATGCCTTGTCCAAAGCTATGAGGTTAGATTTGCACAAATATAATATTAGGGTTAGTCAAGTTTCCCCAGGGTATGTTGAAGATACAGAATTTTCAAGTGTAAAAACAGGAGATATCGAACAGCAGATTACGGATTTTATCCCTGTAAATGCACAAGATGTATCAGAGGTAATTTATTTCATGACTACTCAACCGAATCACGTTACTTTACAAGAAGTGGTGATGACAGGGACCCAACAAGCGAATGCCAATATAATTGACCGAAGTGGTAGAGGTTAGTCCATTTAAGTCAAGTTAATAAGAAAATCGTAAAAATTCTGTTTTATTGAAGTTCGTATTGGTCATAAATTCTCTTCTTTAATCTAGAAAATGACACTGCGGTTATACCCAAATAGGATGCTAAATGCTTTTGGGAAACACGTTGAAGTAAGCCACTCTTTTTTTTCATAAAATCTTTATATCGTTTCTCTGGGCTCAATTTTATGAAGCTTTCATTCCGCTTAAAAGATAATAATAAGCCTTCAATAATAATCTTTTCCTTTACTTTCTTAATTCGATGATTCGTACTTATTAATTTTTCAAGGTCTTCATTATCTATCATTAAAACCTTGGTTGGTTCTAGGCATTCAAAGGCATGATTGGAAGGTTTAGATAATAGAAAGGGTTCATAAGCTGCAAATGCTGCAAATTCTTGATATATAAAGGTTGTCAATTCCTTTTTTTGATAATTGACGATGTATCCCCTTACGATACCTTTAAGAATAATAACAACCTTTTTCTTTTTTTCTCCAAAATCAATAATCTTATCTCCTTTTTTAAATTGATATTCTTTGGAATAAGCCATTAATTCTTTGAAATCCTTCGGCAAAAGAAAAGAAAATCTTTCTTGAAAATGATTACTAAAGTCCATGTTTTATTTTGTGTTTCTAGCTAAAATTAAATTCGAAGTAATTAAAAGTTGTTATTGTGTATTTGGACAGTTGATAATTTTATAAGAGTATGTCTACTTATTTAGCTGGTAATCAATATTTTGCGACTGCTTGTCGACTTAGACAGCGTTCTAACTATGATTTTTTTACTTATCGGGATAAGGAACAAACTTTTTTCGATGTCTCCGTATAGTTATTAGGACGTAAAATATTGGTTGTCAGAAGATAAAATTTAGACAGACTCTTAAAGCTATGATTGTTATTACAATTATGCAAAAAAAAGTCATGTATTTTATTTGTTGAGTTAACTTTTAAAAGCTTTATAAGCGCATTATTGGTGATTTTTTGATGAATAATAAAAAGTTGCCAGAATTTTCTGGCAACTCGAGTCCTACTTTTGATTGAATTGATAACTTCAAAGATTAATCATGAAAAATCTTCTATTCATCAAAATTGCATAGGCTGTGAGCAAATAATTTCTCAAGCAAAAAATAGGAATAACTAAAACAAGACACTATGAGTTTCTTTAGTTGTTGAATATCTTTTTTGAATAGAATGTAAGGAGACCAATAAACTTTGAAAGGAAATGTATTTGGAAGAAGTACCGCGTCATCAAAGCGTAGGTTTGATAACTTCGCTCTGGAAGAATAATCTAGTGTATGAATTTTATACCTGAATATACCAGGATAATGGTTAAAGGAGTTGTGTACTAAGCCCATTATTTTCGTTTCTGTGTTTATTCATAAATCAAATACTTACAAAATTACCATGTGAAATTTGTTAAATATTTGATTGCCGTTTGGGTAAAATTATACCAATTCTTTCGTAAAAAAAAATACAAAAGTCGATTCTAAAAGATTAGTATAATAGTAATTTATTCTATGATATTTAATGAAATATTTTGCCCCTTGACTTGTAATTGCTTAGCATAATGGAGAGGTATTTGGTATGGAGTTTATGAATGCTTAGAAAATTTTATTTTTACGGAAATTGTCTTTTAGCGGACTTATTGTTTTTCCCTTACTAAACTCGACTTCGCCTGCTCATTTGGCTAAAGTCGAGCTAAATGTACTTTTGCATTTTGAATAGCACTAATATGACCCGATCTGAAAAATTAGGACAATTACCAATTGGCAAATTATTATTAGAACAAGCCGTTCCTGCTTCAATCGGAATAATGGTCATGTCTATTTATATGATTGTCGATACTATTTTTGTGGGACAGTTTATTGGTGCAGTAGCCATTGGTGCCATTACGGTTGTTCTCCCAATTTCATTTTTAATATCTAGTACAGGAATGGCAATTGGGATAGGTGGTGGGTCCATAATTTCACGAGCGTTGGGAGAGGAAGACTACCAAAAAGCTAAAAAGGTTTTCGGTAATCAAATTACTTTAGCCGCACTTCTTGCCTTTAGTTTTCTTGGGTTAGGTTATTTATTCCAAGATGAAATTTTAACACTTTTTGGAGGGAAGGGAGAAATTTTACCTTATGCAAAAGCGTATTTCCAGATTATTCTTATAGGGGTCCCATTTCTAGCATGGGCAATGATGACCAACAATGTAATTCGGGCAGAAGGTGCCCCCAAAATTGCAATGTATACCATGTTAATTCCAGCGGTATTCAATATTATTTTAGACCCAATATTTATTATTTATTTGGATATGGGAATTGCAGGAGCAGCTTATGCAACTACCTTATCCTACATAGCAAGTGCTAGTTTTACCTTTTGGTTTTTCTTTTCAGGCAAATCGGAATTAACCCCAAGTTTCAGTGATTTAGGATTAAATTTACCAATTGTAACAGAAATATTTTCTTTGGGAGGAGTGACCTTAGCAAGACAAGGGGTTATCAGTATTTTAGCAATTGTACTAAACAATACCTTATTCAGTTTAGGAGGCGCTTTAGCAGTTTCTGTATATGGTATTATTCAGCGGGTCATGATGTTCGCTAATTTTCCTGTATTAGGCATCACCCAAGGTTTTATTCCAATTGCAGGATTTAATTATGGGGCTAAAAGTTGGGATAGGGTCCGTAAAGTAGCTAAAACTGCCATCAAGGTAGGTACACTAATTGCCTTCATAATTTTTGTCTTAATATTATGTTTTGCGGAACAGATAGCGTCACTATTTACAACGGACCAAGAATTGATAGCTTTGACAGCTCCTGCGATTAGGATAAGTTTTCTTGCCACGCCACTTTTATTGGTACAATTAGTCGGCTCCGCCTATTTTCAAGCCATTGGAAAAGCAATTCCTGCTTTATTTCTAACTTTGACAAAGCAGGGTTTTTGTCTGATACCGCTTATTTTAACGCTGCCTTCTTTTTTCGAACTAAATGGTGTTTGGATGGCTTTTCCAATAGCAGACGTTTTATCCGCTGTAATTTGCTTTTATTTTTTGAGAAAAGCGCTAAGAGCATTGCCTTCTACTGATTTACCGACAACCTAATGCCTAAATGAATAGAATGATATAATTTTTTTAAGTTCAAACTCAAGTAAGTAATACTACTTTGTCACTTTGGATTTGGACTGACCTTAGAGATTTTGGTGTTAAGAAAATTATTGAAAAAAGGCAAAGGAGTACCCTTGTTTGAGCATGAAGAATGGCAATTCTGAACCCGAAGGGACGGGATGCCAGTTTGGG
>CALJVJ010000213.1 GCA_937974625.1 uncultured Saprospiraceae bacterium | reverse complement strand
GATTTACAGTTGGACAACCTAAAGAGAATGATGAATTGATTACTGCTTTAAAGGAATGGGGCGCGTAAAGCAGTTAAACTATTTGTCCACTGCTACAACAATGACATTCTAGCTTAAAAATAAGTTAAAGTGCACTATATCATCTAGTAAAGAAAACTATGTGCCCTATGTGTTTTTAACTATATGACTCGTATGTGGTAAAAAAATAAAACTCTATTGTAAAAAATAATTATAAGTGAAAAAGAAACTCCTATTACTAGACCGTGACGGCACCATCATCGAAGAACCCCCTACTGACTATCAAGTAGATTCTTTCGAGAAATTAGACTTTCTACCGAAGACCTTAAAATATTTGGGCAAAATAGCCGAAGAATTAGATTATGAATTAGTGATGATTACCAATCAAGATGGGTTGGGTACGGAGGTTTACCCCGAAGATACTTTCTGGGGGCCACACAATTTAATGTTAAAAGTGCTAAAAAGCGAAGGCATTGAATTTAAGGAAATAGTCATTGACCGAACTTTTGCCAAGGATAATGCGCCAACTAGAAAGCCGAATACCGGATTGGTGACGCATTATATGGAAGGCGATTATGATTTAGAAAATTCCTTTGTGGTTGGCGACCGATTAACGGATATTTTGTTAGCTAAAAATATGGGTGCTAAAGGTATTTTAATCGGAAAATCTTTCGATGAATCGGATGACCATTTAGCTAATGGCATTGATATATCGGATACTTTAGCCTTGAAAAGCAAAAGTTGGAAGGAAATTTATGAGTTTTTAAAATTGCCTGCAAGGATTGGCAAGGTTCAGCGGACTACCAAAGAAACAGATATCTACATCGAATTAAATTTGGATGGAACTGGTGTTTGTAATAATGATACAGGTCTTGGCTTTTTTGACCATATGTTGGACCAATTAGGTCGTCATTCTAATTCAGATTTAACGGTCAAAGTTAAAGGGGATTTGCATATTGATGAACACCACACTATTGAAGATACAGCCTTGGCATTAGGCGAAGCTTTTATCCAAGCATTCGGCGATAAAATGGGTATCGAACGCTATGGTTTTTGTTTACCGATGGACGATTGTTTAGTGAATGTAGGGATAGATTTTGGTGGCAGACCTTGGCTGGTTTGGGAAGCAGATTTTAAAAGAGAAAAGATTGGGGATATGCCGACGGAAATGTTTTCTCACTTTTTTAAATCCTTTTCTGATACCTCCAAATGCAATTTGAATATCAAAGCAGAAGGAACGAATGAGCATCATAAAATAGAAGCGATTTTTAAAGGATTTGCGAAAGCTATCAAAATGGCAAAGCGGAGAGATATGGAGAATATGCAATTGCCTAGTACTAAAGGGGTGCTTTAGTGGTGAGTGGTGAGTTGTAAGTGGTAAAATTTAGGATAAAGTAAATTGGAGAATTGCCAAATTTTATCTTATTGTTATTCTACTGGACAACAAAAAATAGGTTTTTCCTAATCGATTACACCAAATTTGCTGCTTTATTAATAATAAATGGCTTTTTTGTAATTTACTATTACCGAAAACTAGAATTTTGAATTTAACAATCATAGACTACAACGCAGGAAACACCCAATCCGTCATCTTTGCCTTAAACAGACTAGGCATTGACCCTATTTTAACGGATGATTTTGAAGCCATTCAAAAGGCAGATAAAGTTATTTTCCCGGGCGTGGGCGAAGCGAGTACGACAATGGCTTTTTTACGAAAAAAGGGATTAGATAAGTTAATTCCTAGTTTACAACAGCCTGTTTTAGGTGTATGCTTAGGCATGCAATTAATGTGTGCACATTCTGAGGAAAATGATACGACTTGTATGGGCATTTTTGATGAAAAGGTCAAACTGTTTCAACCAGCAAGTGGAGAAAAAGTACCCCATATGGGTTGGAATAATATTACGAATTTAAAGTCGGGTATTTTTGACCAGAGTTTGGAAAACGAACGGGTTTATTTTGTCCATAGTTATTATGTGGAACAAAGTAGTCATACCGCAGCTGTGGCTGATTATTGTCAGCCTTTTAGTGCCGCTTTACAAAAAGATAATTTTTATGCAACGCAGTTTCATCCTGAAAAATCAGGGAAGGTTGGCGCTAAGGTTATTGAGAATTTTATAAATATTTAAATTAACCAAGCAGTTCCGATAATTCTCGGAATGGCACATCAGAAATATGCAAATAATACCAGCAATAGATATCATAGACGGCAAATGTGTTCGATTAACTCAAGGCGATTACAACCAAAAAAAGGTGTATAATGAAAATCCTTTGGAGGTTGCCAAAGAATTTGAAGGAGCAGGCATCGAACGTTTGCATTTAGTAGATTTAGACGGCGCAAAAGCCAAGCACATTGTCAACTGGAAAGTCTTAGAAAAAATAGCGACCAAGACCAATTTAAGAATTGATTTCGGTGGTGGTTTGAAAACGGATAAAGATGCAGAAATTGCCTTTAATTCGGGAGCTTTACAAATTACGGGTGGAAGTATTGCGGTCAAAGACCGAGCAACTTTTGAAGGTTGGTTAGAAAAGTATGGCAGTGAAAAAATAATTTTAGGAGCAGATGTTAAAAATGAACAGATTGCGATAAGTGGTTGGCAAGAAACGACAGCATTAAACCTGTTTGATTTTTTGGCGGATTATATCACGAAAGGGGTAAAATACATCATTTGTACAGACATCGCCAAAGACGGTTTACTACAAGGTACCTCTGTTGATTTGTACAAAAAAATTCGAACTGAATTTCCTGATTTGCAATTAATAGCAAGTGGTGGTGTGACCTCTATGAAAGATATGGAAGCCTTAGTAGAAATTGATTGTTATGGAGCTATCATTGGGAAAGCTATTTATGAAGGACGATTAAGTGTGAAAGAATTAGTTGAAATGTAAATCCAATTTTTATGGTATTAAGTTTTAGAAAAGCAACTAAGTCAGACGTAATTTTCATCGTCGAAATGCTGGCGGACGACGCTTTAGGACAACTTAGAGAAGCTTTTGGTACTCCTTTGCCTCAAAAATATTATACCGCCTTTGAAAATATAGATAGTGATACTAATCAAGAATTAATGGTCGTAGAAAATGAAGCGAATGAAATAATTGGCACTTTACAGTTAACATTCATTCCTTACTTAACTTATCAAGGTGGCATTAGGGCGCAAATCGAAGCGGTTAGAATTCATAAAAAGTATAGAGGACAAGGATTAGGGGAACAATTTTTTAAATGGGCCATTCATCGTGCAAAAGAAAAAGGAGCGCATGTTTTGCAGTTAACCAGTGATAAAAAAAGACCTGATGCGATTCGATTTTATGAAAAACTAGGCTTTAAAGCCACACATGAAGGAATGAAATTGCACTTTAAAAATTAATAATCAATCTATAAGTCACCCTTAAATGCTCGCAAAAAGAATCGTCCCCTGCTTGGACATAAAAGATGGAAGAACCGTAAAAGGGGTTAATTTTGTCAACCTTCGTGACGCTGGAGACCCTGTGGAGTTAGGCGCTGCTTATAGTGAAAAAGGAGCGGACGAACTGGTCTTTTTAGACATTACGGCTACCCACGAAAAACGAAAAACTTTAGCTACGCTAGCTCGTAATATTGCTAAAAATCTAAACATCCCATTTACCGTTGGAGGTGGCATTGCTAGTATCGAAGATGTAGATGTTTGTCTAATGAATGGAGCGGATAAAGTGAGTATCAACTCTGCTGCGGTACGAAATCCTGCTTTGATTGACGAATTATCGCTACAATTTGGTAATCAATGCATTGTTGTTGCTGCTGATGCTAAATATGTAGCAGGTGAATGGATTGTGCACGTTTCTGGTGGACGAATTGCGACTGAGCGTAGATTATTTGAATTCACCAAAGAAATGCAAGAAAGAGGAGCAGGAGAAATTCTATTCACTTCTATGGACCACGATGGCACAAAGGCAGGTTTTGCTATTGATGCTTTGGCCCAATTATCAGATAATTTGGATATTCCGATTATTGCCTCTGGTGGTGCTGGAAACATGGCACATTTTGAAGAGGTATTTACCAAAGGAAAAGCAGATGCAGGATTAGCTGCTAGTATTTTTCATTTTGGGGAAATCGAAATTCCTGATTTGAAACGGTATTTGGCGGATAAAGATATAGTTGTTCGATAGCTAATGGAGTGGGTAATTTATTTCCCCACGGATTTTGTAGGATGCTAAAGGATAGCATTTCAATTACTTGCTCAGAGCCATTTTGGAAATTGAAAATTGAAAACCCGCCAGCCTGACGTTTAGTCGGGCAGGTTTTAAATTGAAAATTACAAATGAATTTCACCATAAATCAATTAGACTTTAAAAAAGGCGACGGATTAATCCCAGTAATTGTGCAGGATGATAAGACGAGTAAAGTCCTAATGCTAGGCTATATGAATGCCGAAGCTTTACAAAAAACTATAGAAGAAAAGCAAGTGACTTTTTTCAGTCGTAGCAAACAAAGATTGTGGAAAAAGGGAGAATCTTCGGGTAATTTCTTAAATCTAGTGAGTATTGCCAGAGATTGTGATGATGATACAATTCTGGCTAAGGTCAATCCCGTCGGCCCTGTATGTCACACAGGTGCGGATACCTGTTTTGAAGAAACCAACAAAACTGATAATTTTCTCCTACATTTAGAAAGTGTTATTCAAGACCGTAGAGATAATCCTTCTGGAAAATCTTATACAACTTCTCTATTCAAAAAGGGTATCAATAAAGTTGCTCAAAAAGTTGGCGAAGAAGCTGTTGAATTAGTAATCGAGGCCAAAGACAATGATAAAGACCTTTTTATGGGGGAAGCTGCCGATTTAATGTATCATTACCTAGTATTATTAGCAGCAAAGAAGTATACCCTAACTGAAGTAATTGATGTTTTAAAAAATAGACATAAGTAATTCAATTCTCGAAGTATTGTATCCTTCAACTATCAATCTTTCAGCTTTAAGATAATGTACATTTTGCAATTTTTAGCCTAATCTAAAAATATATTTTGTCCGTTCTAATTAATTCCCTATATTTACTCCATCTTAAATCGTATTTATGGAAAATTTTTTAGATATATTACAACAAGAGTGGGCTATAAGGGCATTATTAGCCTCCTCTATGGTTGGACTAATGTGTGGTGTTTTGGGCTGTTTTATTGTATTGCGAAATATGGCTTTGATAGGTGATGCCTTAGCTCATGCTATTTTGCCGGGTGTAGTGGTTGCTTTTGTATTGGTTGGTTATAGCACTATAGGCTTTTTTGTAGGTTCTGTAATCGCTGGTTTATTAGCTGCCGCAGGCATAACTTGGATTCAGCACAATGTCAAAACAAAAAATGATGCTGCGATTGGAATCGTATTTACCACTATGTTTGCTCTTGGGGTAATAGGTATTTCTGGTGTATCAAGAGAAGGTGTTCATTTGGATTTAAAGGACTTTTTGTTTGGTACGGTGATGGGTGTTTCTAATGAAGATTTATATTTAACCGCTGCCGTAACCGTTTATGTACTAGTGTCTATCGCCGTTTTTTACAGATATTTATTTGCGACTACCTTTCAAGAAGTTGTGGCTCAAACAATGGGCATTTCTGTCAAAATGATGCATTACTTTTTAATGTTGATGCTTTCTTTTGCTGTAGTTGCCTCTTTAGGCACCGTGGGTGTTATCTTGGTAGTCGCCATGCTCATTACCCCTGCCTCCACTGCCTTATTATTATCCGACCGACTCCAATATGTTTTGGTAATTGCTGGCGTTGTAGGCTTACTTTCTGCCATTATTGGATTACTTGGTGCCATTATCGTAGAGGCGCCTCCTGGTCCTGCTATGGCTATAGTGGCAACGATGTTTTATTTAACTGCTGTTTTCTTTGCTCCTAAAAAAGGTTTGGTTTTTAAATATTTTCAAAAACGAAAATTACAAAACAGAATTCATGTCGAAGACATCTTAAAAGAAGGTTTAAAATTGGAAGGAAGAGGAGAATTTACTTTTATCAAAGTAAAAGGTAAATTAGGTTTGTCAAAAGCTATTTTGTCAAAATATTTAAAACAAATGACAACCCAAGAACTCCTTAGCTATAAAAATAACCAAATTAGTTTGACCCAAAGAGGAAAAGATGAAGCCCTACGATTGGTTAGAGCACACAGACTTTGGGAAACGTATTTGGTGAATCAGATTGGCTTGTCCGCCGAACAAATCCACGAAGACGCTGAAAAATATGAGCATTTGTTATCTGAAGAAATCTTGGATGAGGTAGATGCTACACTTGGCTTTCCAAAAGAAGACCCCCACGGCTCCCCTATTCCATCTAAAGTAGGATTTCCTGAATTTGCTTTGAGTAGCCTTAAGGCCAATCAATTTGCTGTTATTGCACAGCAGCAAGTCAGTGAAGCTATAAGCACCCAGCTTTGGAAACTAGGCTTATTACCTGAGAGTCGCTTTAAAGTGGACCGTCAAAACGAAGAAATGATCTTTATTGAATTTAATGGAAAAGAAGTTATGATTCCCAAGATATTAGCTCAAAAGGTCAATGTTGCTAATGTGATAAGTTCATAATCGGTAATTTATCCCACTTTATCGGGAAATTACCCCTTTTACCCTTTTCTCTATCGTAAAAACAAGGATTCCAACTTACTTTTGAATCATTGTTTAACCCGATAAAGAAAAGTTATGAAAAATTTAATCTTAAAATTCGCCTTATTATTATTTGCTGGAACGATTTGTAGTTTTCAAGCATCTACTCCAACCTTGCAAGATATATTTCAAGCTGCATTGAACATTGAAATTCTAGAAGAACATTTTACTAAAAATAATAACGGAGAATTACTACCTTTAACCTTAGTTAGTAATGATTATATTGCCAAAGATATGGCTTTAAATTTTGCTGGCAAAAAAGTACTTATTCAATCTTCTATTGATAAAATTTCAACTGAAAAAGAGTCTGTTTTAGAATTGACAGAAATCAAAATGAAAGGTAAGAAAGCACAATTATCTTTTAAATATGGGGAAAAAACCATAAAGGTAAGGTTAAAGAAAAAAGGAAGTGATTGGATTTCAAAAACAGTATCTTTAAAATGGAAAAATGGATTTGAGACGCAAATTGTAGAACAATTTTAAGCTAAAGTCTAGTACACAGTAGACTAATTAACTTTAATTTACTGTGTACTATTAGAAAATAAGTATTAGCTAAGGGGTGAAGTAATTTCAAGTTGTACACTTTATTTTTGCCTCACAACTAAAAGAGGAAATACATGAATTTTAAACTTAATAAATCAGATATTTACCTAATCCTACTCTATTTTGCTTTTGCAGTTCCAATCAATTGTTACGACTATGCAGATTATGATAACAAAATGGATTTGGTACTTGATAATTTATTGATGATATTTAACGATACTACTTGTATCCTAGTGATTGTGTTTTACTTTTTTCCTAAATTTTTTCCTAAAAAACAGTTTGTCTTACTTATAACGAGTTCTATCCTTTTTCTAGCATTTCTAGGACTAATTTTTATAAATATTTTATGTTTATTTAAGCCATGTACTGGGAATCCTTTGAGTTGGTCAGCTATGATGAATGGAATAATTTTAGTGACTGAAAGCTTCACCATTCCTGGTATATTTATTTTAGGAAAGAAACTTTATGAAACACAAACTAATTTTTTGAAAATGGAAAAAGAGAAAAAGGAAAGTGAGTTACTACGTTTAAATGCTCAAATAGACCCACATTTTCTTTTTAATAACTTGAATACCATCGATTCTTTAATTGATACCAATCCTAACGGAGCTAAAACTTATTTGAATAAATTATCGCGTTTATACAGATATTTAATTGCGACAAAGGACCAAGAGGTCGTTGAATTAGAAGAAGAATTAGGGTTTGCCCAAAACTATATTTATTTGATACAATCTCGATTTGGGAATGCTTACCAGTTTGATATTCAACAAGATAATCCTAAACAAGCTATTAGTTTTATACCCCCTGGGGCCCTACAGACTTTATTGGAAAATATAGTAAAACACAATCAACCGAGTAATACCGTTCCTATCAAATGCCTCATCCAGATTAAAAATGAAACAATTGAGGTTAGCAATAATTTAAGCCTAGGAGTCAAAGAAGTAGACTCTACAGGAACAGGATTAGATAATCTAAGAGCAAGGTATCAATTATTGATAGATGAAAAAGTTAAGGTAACCTCCAATGGAGATTTCAAAGTAATCTTACCATTAATCAAAGCTGTTGACTAAAGCGCAATTATTATGAAAATACTTATTTTAGAAGATGAAATCCCTGCTTATCAGAAGTTGTTATCTTTTATCAATTATGAAATTCCAAATCATCAATTATTGGGTTGGGCTAGGTCTGTTGCAGAAGCACAACTACTATTAAAAGATGGAGAAAAACCCGACTTAATTCTCTCTGATATTGAATTATTAGACGGAAATTCCTTTGAGGTTTTTGAAAATGCATCTATCAAATGCCCTATCATATTTTGTACTGCCTTCGACCAATATGTTTTAAAAGCATTTCAAACCAACGGAATTGCTTATTTATTAAAACCTTATACGCTTGAAAATTTCCAAGAAGC
Source organism: uncultured Saprospiraceae bacterium (assembly GCA_937974625.1). Lineage (GTDB taxonomy): Bacteria > Bacteroidota > Bacteroidia > Chitinophagales > Saprospiraceae > JAFMDF01. The sequence continues at coordinate 15,219 of CALJVJ010000213.1, read as the reverse complement.
CTTTCATAAATACAAAACCCTATTTGACCATAAAACAACGACTCCTATCGAAAATCAAGTCTTCCAAGAATTAAAAGACATTTTAAAAAGTGATAAAAAAGCATATAAACAAAGATTTACCATAAAGAAAAAAGGTGGGATAAAATTAATTGAAACAAATAACATTGCTTGTTTTGAGGCCAATGGAGATTTTTGTCAAGCCTATGATGAAAAAGGACAAAAACACACGATTAATAATACCCTTTCAGATATTGAACAAAAGGTTGACCCAGCCAAATTCTTTAGAATCAACCGAAGTCAGATGATTCATATCTCCTTCATAGAAAAAATAGACCCTTATTTTAAAAATCGCTTATCTATAAAACTAAAAAACCGACCTGAACCTATGTTGACAAGTGGGACTAAAACAGCTGAATTTCGAAAGTGGATTGAGGGATAGAAAGTATGCTGGATACTAGTTTCTGGTTTCCCATCAAAAAGCATCCAGCATCTATTCTATAAGCCCTTTTCCTTACTTACCTGTACCCACTGCCCTGGCTTTCGAGCTGAAATCGTATTATCATACATCGCCTCACAACTCACTGTAGGTAAATAATACCGACCTTCATAAGCTGCATTTAACTGAATGGTATAAGTATGCTTGGCTTTTTTATTGATGTCAAAATAGCTGTACACTCGGTCGTCTCGAACATCTTGATATTCGGGTTTATCAGACTTAGAAAAGCGTTCAACATTGGTCATTCTAGTGTTCAATATCTCCCATCCTGATGGAAATATTTGAGTTAAAGCCATTTCGTCATATCTGATTCCTTTGGTTCCAGGATTAGTAATCGTGACTTGGGCTACAAAATCAGTACCTTGGGTTAAATTGCTAACATCCAAATCTTCCCCACCATTTGTGAGGTATTTTACGCCCATTTTTAGATTTTCTTCTTTTGCTGTTTGGTCGCCAATTAAAGGTTGTCCACGATTAATAAAAGTCGCGTATAAGATACCACCACTATTATTAGTGACACTTAATCTATTACCAATGCCATCAACAGGTACTTCAACGCTCATAATCGGTGTACTAGAACCTGCATTTACAGTTGGCGCGTTGTCAAGTTGATAAGCAAATTTAAATTGGTTGTCAATTTCCGTATCCCCCACAAATTTACCTATAGCTAATAAAGAATAAGCAACTGTTTGGGTTCCATACCAGGAACTAGAACTTAGGTGCTTGGAAATGCTTCTAGCTACACTTCCTGCTTTATCCATCTTTTTCATTGCCACGAGTGTTTCCAAAATCATTGCTTCGTCTCGCACTCCTGAGCCATAGGTATAACTCAATTCTCGATAAGATTTTATTTCAGTAGAAAGGGATTGAATTAAAGCTTCCGCTACTTCTATTTTACCAATTTGGGCGTAGGCTGCTGCTAATCTCCATTTTGATTGGTTAGAAATTTTATTTGTTTCTCGCAATCGGTTCATCGCCCCAATTTCAGGCGAGCCTGCCAAAGCAAGCGTATATAAACGGTAAGCTTGAGTCAAATCATTATCGTGTCGATTATCGCCATAATTCCAGTTTTGCGCCTGCTTTTTCTGATAAGTTTTCCATCGAGTCAATATATTAGCAGGCAAAGAATAGCCTAATTTTTCCGCCTCTAACATAAAATGACCAGCATAATTAGTTCCCCAAGTGCTCGCATAATTATCTCCTGCCCAGTACCCAAATCCGCCATTTGAGGTTTGAAAACGTTTTAATCGGTCTATAGTCGCCTCAATATTTTGAGTGATTTGCTTTCGCTTAGTTTCATCAACTTCCATTAATTTAGTAACAAACAACTGAGGGAAACCAGAAGAGGTCGTTTGTTCAAGACAACCATGTGGATATCGAATCAAATAATTTAATCTTTTGCCTAAATCAATTGGTGGAATATTAGATACTTCTAACATGCATTCGTTGGTCCCTCTAATACCAACTTCATCAAATTTAGTGTTCCAACTTTCCCCAGGTTGTAATATTTTTTCTTGAACATTAGTTACCATAGGATTTGGATTTCGAACTTGGAGTTCGATTTCTTGCGTAGCTGTTTCTCCTGCGCCCGTTGCGGTTATTTTAAATTTTGCTACACCAATTCCTTCCCCTACTTTTATGTTGAAATTTGCCAAAGCTTCTCCAGGTTTAGCAAAGGATAAATTTTGGCTGTTACTACCCAAAATATTGACTAAATCACTCGATTCCTCAATGGTCACCTTAACATTTTTGATTTTGTTTTCCATTGCAAAAACGGTCACTGGTAAAGTCAACTCCTCCGTTGGGCCTAAAACTCTTGGTAAAGTTGCCAACACCATCAGGGGTTTTCTTACGGGCGTTGTACTTTCTGAACTGCCATAGGCACCATTATTGGAAGCAACTATCATGGTCCGAACTGAACCAACGTAATTTGGCACTTCGATTTTATGGGTAGCTTTTGCGCCACTTTTTAATAAAAATGGTCCTAAATGCTTGACTACTGGTTTAAATCTATTCGCCTGTTGATTGTCTTTTGTTTTTCGCAATTCTGCATCACCACCAATGGCTAGCACCCGTTCTAATTCTCCACCATAAGCTCCTAACACATGGTCATAAACATCCCATGTTTTCACCCCTAAAGCCTCTCTTGCATAAAAACTATTCCATGGATTAGGTGTATTAAATCGAGTTAAATCTAACAAACCTTCATCTACCATCGCAATGGTGTAAGCCATTTCTTTACCATTATTTTCTGACACTTCTACCGTTACAATTTGCTCTGGTTCCAAAACTTTTGGCATGGTCAATTCAGGGTCTAAACGAGTATCTTTGTCTTCTATATTTATTGGAATCACTCCATATAGTCGAATTGGTAAGTCATTTAAAACTTGGGCATGCGGTTGTACCAAAGAGACATTAGCATAAACGGTAGGGGTCATTTCTTTGGTAGCATAAAAACTAAATTTAGTTTCTCCATTTTTAGTGTCTGTCCAATAGGATTCTACGATTCTAGAGCCATTTTCAATAGAAATCAAGGCTCTACCCTCTCCACTAGAAGGAATCGTTAATTCCACTTTATCTCCCACATTATATTGGTCCTTATCAGCTGCAAAGGCTAACATCGAAGCAGCATCTCTATTTTGGTTGCTTTCTCCATCATTCCAAGGATAGCCCGCATAGAAAATATCTCCAGAACAGTGACCACTCTGGGCATCACATACTCTCACTAAATAACGCCCCCAATTATCAATATTGACATTCCAATCCACCTCTCCTTTCCCATTAGTTCGTAAATTGGCAGAAGATACAGAACCATAGTGTTTTGCAGAATTGTATTGAGAAATATTGTCATTGCCTCTATCCCACCACCATCGCCAATCGACTTTATATAAGCCAATTTTCAGATTTCTACCCGCTGCTGGATTCCCGTTTTCATCTACGGCTATCATTTCTATATTTCCATTCTTTCCTATGTCTAATCGTTTCTCTCCGTATTTATTTTTCTTGATGTAAATTCCAGTATAAGTATCGTATGGACTTTCTTTTACAGTAAATTGGTCGGAACTAAAATCACCCCCTTTTTCAAAAGCACGTATACTAAAACTACTTGCTAACATTCCTGGGAATAACTTGCCTTGATTTCGTTTGATGGTCACTTTGGCATTTCCATTTTCATTGACTTTTCCATCATATACTACTTCGGGTTCTGCAGTGAATTTACGGGCAGGGTCATCAAATTCGTATTCTTTAAAGTTTTTAAAGGTGGTATTTATGGGTCGAACTTGTTTTTCTATTTTCACCGCTACATTTTGGGCTGGTGCGCCGTGCAACCAATTTACTTGTAAATCAGTGCGTAAATTCCCATCATTCGCTTTAATGGTTTCCTTACCCATGTCCAATTTAATTTTTAGTCGATTGGGTTTCACCGTTTCTACTCTTACACTTTTTGTAAAAGTAGCCCCGCCAACTCTCACTTTAGCCAACCAGTTTCCTGTCGGTGCATCTGGGCTGGTCACTAATGCCAATGGATAAATTTTATTGATATTTTCAGCACTCGTCCATTGATGTTGCACTTGACCTTTTGGGTCAACTAACTCAAAATTAACTGGATGGTCGGCAGGTAACTTACCTTGCTTATCTTCTAAAACAAAATTTAAATATATTGAATCTCCAGGACGCCAAACGCCTCTTTCTCCATATATAAACCCTTTCAAACCTTTTTGGGTAACCGTTCCTTCTACATCAAATCGACTCAAGGATAAGGAGTTGGGGTCCAACATTCTAAGATAGCCTTTTTGGTTACCTTTCGTTGCTACTACCGCAAAAGGTTTTCTTTCTAGATTGGTTTTGACTATCCCATCTCCATCTGTGGTCATGGTTTTAATTAGTTGTTGCTGAAAATCGTAAAATGCTAAGGTTGTTTCAGCAACTGGTGCAGTCGTTTTTAAATCAGCTACCGCTACTAATACCGAACCATCTTTACCTCCTTTAGCAATTATTCCCAAATCAGAGGCTAGGACATTTCTTTTGACAAAATTGTCATAATTATAATAGGCTGGGAAACATGGATTTTCTCGATGCCCCCACTCAAAACCTTCATATCGACCTTCAATACCATAATAGTCACCCCATATGCTTTTGAAGTCACCACCTTTATCAAATTCATTATTCAAGACGGTCAATTCATTAGATTCATCTAGTTCTTCACCACAAGTATATAGTGAATAAGCAGGACGGAATCCCAATCTTATTTGATAAATAGCGGTTGGGTCGTTTTCAATTAGCTTTGCTAAATCCACCGCATATCTGGACATCACATAAGCGTCCGCGGTTGGGTCTAAATCTTTTAAATTTACTTTTTCTTGTAAAATTATTCGCCCGACTCTTTCCAAATCATAAGCACCATCTAAAGCGTTGGTTTGTAAAAATTGTAAAATATTATTATCAAAAATCTTTACGACTTCAATATCTACCGCCTTCAAACTCACAGCCTCAAATGGAAAAATTAAGCCATCAGAATTTGGCATTATCGTTCCTTTTCCAGCCAATCGAAGTTTAGGTGCAGCATCAGAAATTGCGACATTCCACTCACTCTTTTTTGGCATTTTAGCTCCATTGATATTTTTTATCCCTGGTAAAACCGTAATTTTCTTTTCGCCCGTAATCCTTCCAGTAGGATAGATTTTTAATAAATTTCCATCTATCACAAATTTGAGCCGTCCTGTATAATTTGCAATACTTACTAAGCCTTTTAATTGTTGATTCTTTTGCAAAGGGTCGGTAAAGCTAATTTTGATATGCGTATCACCTCCTTTTCCAACTTCCGCCCAGTTTACTTTAAATTCATCCAAAGGAGGTACGGTAATTAATTTTTCTCCTTTTTTTGAAATTCCAACTGCCTTGCCATTCCAATTTAATGCAACTTCCGAGGCGGAATTGCCACGACTTATCCCCTCAATAATAAATTGATGCTTTTTGCCGCCATTTAAATGCTGCCAAGAAACAGGTAGATTTTTGCCACCTTGTTTAGCTGTTAAGCCTTTTTCTACCATATCTCCCTCCGCGATATCTCCGGTTAGAATATTTCCATGCAATTCTTGCATCTTTAAATTCGATGCGTTTGTCGCCCTTAAACCTTCGACTTTTACTTCAAAACTTAAATCTCTGGTACGAAATGGCATAGAAAACCGGCTCACCTTAGAAGGGACATTCTCAAACAATTTATTCAGCGCCACCTCAAAAGTATATGGCGTTCCAGAAGTCAAATAAGTAGTAGGTTCAAATAGCATAGTTCGCCCATCTTCCCATATAGCTCGGCCCTCAGTATTAGGCGAGAGGTCATACAATCCCGCATCTACTGTTTGTCCAACCTGTTCTAAACTAGCCACTTCCTTAGTAAATCGTACTCGGATAGGTGTTGTTTTGGAAACCACACCTGAAGTATAAGCATATACATAAGAACTTACATCTGCTGCTGCAGTTGAAGAAGTGGTGGATTGGTCCTTACAAGCTTGGAAAAAAAATAAAAAGAAGAGAAATAGGCTACATCTGCCTATAGATACAATGAGGTTCTTTTGCATGGTTTCTATTGTTATTTTCCTTAAAAAAGGTTGAGGTCTGTTGTAAAACGAAAGGTATTTGAATAAAAGTATCTGTTCAGGTAAGCTTTAATGGCAAATTTCATCATAATTTGTTGCTTTTCTTACGACGAATTTGCCTATTTGTTTAAGCAAGTTAGGGAGTTTTTAGGTATTAATAAAGGCTCATTAAAGCATATTTATTTCTTGCATATTTAAATGAAAATGGTTTAGAAATTATTTCCTTAATTTTGCCGCTGTTTTAATTAAATCATATTGAATGCCGAGATTTTCAACCCTGTTTTTTTTTACCTTTCTTAGTACAATTCTTCTTGCACAATTTCCTCCAGCAGCAGACCAAGAAGGCACCACTGCTATCCATAAAGACGATGCTATATTTGTAAATTGGGCAACAGATATCATAGTTGAAAGAGGGGAACAAAATATTGCGGATGACTCCTTAAATTTTGCTGAAGCGGGTGAGCCAATATTCGCTTTAGGGAATCCCGATATTCAATCTGTTAGTTTAGGGGATGGCGGTTCAGCTATCTTAACTTTTGATAAACCCATAACCAATGGTGAAGGGCCAGATTTTGCCATTTTCGAAAATGGATTTCCAACACAAGGTGGCTATTTTTTAGAATTGGCTTTTGTGGAAGTTAGTTCTGATGGTGTTTTTTTTGTAAGATTTCCTGCGACTTCCCTAACAGACACGACCGCTCAAGTCAAAACCTTTGATTTAATTGACCCAACGAAAATTAATAATTTAGCAGGTAAATATGTTGCTAATTTTGGTACACCTTTCGATTTGGAAGCATTAGATAAGATACCAGAATTAGACATTTCTGCTATTACTCATATTAAAATAGTTGATGTAATTGGAGCCTTAGCGGATAGTTTAGCCACTTTTGATACCCAAGGGAATAAAATAAATGACCCATTCCCTACTCCATTTCCTACAGGTGGATTTGATTTGGATGCTGTGGGAGTGATTCATCAAAAAACAAGTACGAATACAGCAGATTTACAGCTCCGAACGCCTGTTTTAGTTTATCCTAACCCTATTAAAAAAAATGAAGTACTACAGATAGAAATGCCAACTATTTTAGCAAATAATAGTATACTACAACTAATTAATTCTAGCGGAATTTTAGTTAGAACGATGACTATTTCTGAAGATGTTATCAATATTCCTTTAACCAAGTTGGCAAAGGGCGTATATTGGTTAAAAATTAGTAATTATGAATTTTCGACTGTTCAAAAGATTGTGGTTTCGGAATAAAGCTCCCTTTATCCTACCTTTCCTACTTTTCTTTTCTTTTTTTAGTTGCCAAGACAAATCCCCTATACTAGCCATCGAAGGCCAGTTTTCTAATGGAGTCTTGGTTACCAACGAAGGTCAGTTTCAAGCGGGCAATGCATCCGTTAGTTTTTACAATGCGCTAAATGGTGCGGTTCAAGAAAAAATATTCAGTAGTATCAACAATCAGCCTTTAGGAGATATCCTTCAAAGTATTCATATTAATGAGGATAAAACCTATTTGGTCGTCAATAATTCTAGTAAAATAGAAGTTGTCAATTCCGCAGATTTCACCTCAATTAGTACGATTGAAGATTTGGGCTCTCCTCGGTACATTCAAATTATTGATGACTCAAAAGCTTATGTATCAGACCTTTATAATGGTGCAATTTCTATTGTAGATTTAGAATCTGGAGAAAAAACTGGGGCAATACCAATTGGCGGCGCTTCTGAAGAAATGATATTAATTGGGAGGGAATTGTTTGTCACTCAACCAAGTTTATTTGATAATTACAGCAATCAACTTTTTGTCATCAATACCGATTCCAATGAAATAACAGATAGCATTACCATTGGTTATAATCCTAGTAATATTCAATTGGATAAAAATAATCAGCTTTGGGTAGTTTGTAATGGAGATAGAGCTGTTACAGATAATTTGGGAGGCGTATATCGAATTAATCCTAATACTAAACAAGTTGATTTAGCACTACCATTTAAGGATAAAGCGATGAGTTTCTATCCTAGATTAGCTATGAACGCACAAAAAGACCAATTATATTTTTTAAAATTGGATATTTATAACCTACCAATTACTGCTACCAACTTACCAACAACTCCTATTATTGAAGCCAAAGGAAGAGATTTTTATGCCTTAGGGATTCATCCAAATTCGGGTCAAATTTATGTAGGTGATTCCGGAAATTTTAGCCAAAAAGGAACAGTTACCATACATGATGAAACTGGAAAGGAGTTGTCTTCTTTCAAAGCAGGCGTTGGGGTAAATGGATTTTATTTTAACTAAAACAGGTGTCAACCACCAGTTTCGTATTGAAACTTTGGTGAGGTACAACTGGCAATTGAAAATATATGCCAAAAATTAATTTAGACCGCAATAAAAACCAGGACGCAATGCAGCTGGCTGTGTCTCGAATGAACCATCGGTTAGAAAAAATCTATTTAGGTGGTGGGGAAAAGCGAATTGCCAAGCAACATGCAAAAGGTAAAATGACCGCTAGAGAACGTGTAGAATATTTAAGGGATGACGATAGTGATTTTTTGGAAATTGGTGCTTTCGCTGGTTATGAAATGTACCAAGATGATGGCGGATGTCCTGCTGGTGGAACCGTTTTTGGAATTGGTTATGTAGCTGGACGGCAATGTATTATCGTTGCCAATGATGCGACGGTTAAAGCTGGCGCTTATTTTCCCATTTCTTGCAAAAAGAATCTTCGAGCACAGGAAATTGCTATGGAAAATCGATTGCCTATCATTTATTTGGTGGATAGCGCAGGCGCATTTTTACCGATGCAAGATGAAGTCTTTCCAGACAAAGAACACTTCGGACGGGTCTTTAGAAACAATGCAAAAATGTCAAGTATGGGTATTCCTCAAATTTCTGCAATCATGGGTGACTGTGTGGCTGGAGGTGCTTACTTGCCTATCATGTCAGACGAAGCATTAATAGTGGAAGGTACTGGTTCTATATTCTTGGCAGGTCCCTATTTGGTCAAGGCAGCTATTGGAGAAAATGTGGATAAGGAAACCCTTGGGGGTGCCATGACCCAAAGCGAAATCTCTGGTGTTACAGATTATAGAATGCCCGACGATAAAACCTGTTTAGATACTATTAGAGAACTGATGGACAAATATGGAGATTTTGAAACTGCAGGATTTAATCGAGTGGCAGCTAAGCTCCCTAAAGAAAATTCTGAAGAATTATACGAATTCTTTCCTGAAAGTATGCAGCCTTATAAAAGTTTGGAGATTATCAAAAGGTTGGTGGATGATTCCAAAATCACTCAATATAAAGAAGGCTATGGAAAAACCATTATTTGCGCTTATGCTCGAATAGATGGATGGTCTGTAGGTATTGTGGCAAACAATAGAGAAGTTGTAAAAACGTCCACTGGTGAAATGCAATTTGGTGGAGTCATTTATTCAGATTCTGCTGACAAAGCAGCTCGGTTTATTATGAATTGTAATCAGAAAAAAATTCCTTTAGTTTTCCTCCATGATGTAACCGGATTTATGGTCGGAAAACGGTCAGAACATGGAGGTATTATTAAAGATGGTGCAAAAATGGTTAATGCAGTTGCTAATTCAACAGTACCAAAATTTAGTATTGTAATGGGTAATTCCTATGGTGCAGGAAATTATGCTATGTGTGGAAAGGCGTATGACCCAAGATTAATTGTGGCTTGGCCTTCTGCTAAAATTGCCGTCATGGGAGGTACTCAAGCAGCGAAAGTGTTGATGCAAATACAAGTTGCCTCTATGAAAAAGAAAGGGGAAGCACCTTCTGATGAAGACCAACAAGCATTGTTCGATAAAATAAAATCCCGATATGACGAACAAACTTCGCCCTATTATGCCGCTGCAAGACTTTGGGTAGACGCCATTATCGACCCTAAAGAAACTAGAAAAGTTATTTCTATGGGGATTGAGGCTGCGAATCATGCTCCTATAGCTCCATTTAATCCTGGAGTTATTCAAACTTAGAGATTTTAAATAGACTTTCACTCCATAGAAAGAATTTATCCGTTGGCAACAATCCGTTGGAATCCTTATTTAATTTTGCCAACTGATTATTGCCAACGGATGTAGTAATACAAAAAAATATTAAAAAGTCTAAACTAAATTAAAAAATCTAGTACCTTCTCCAATGCAGGCGCATATCGCTCTTTCCTCCAAGCAATTGATAAAATGGCATTCTGACGAATATTTTTCAATTCAATTGTCTGAATGTCAATAGCTTTTGTTGCACCATAAGTCAAGGAATGTGGTACGATGGCAATACCCAATCCACTTTCTACCAACCGAAAAATAGTATTCGCATGGATTGATTTATGCGATACTTTTGGTTCATATCCTGCATCCGTAAAAATACTCATGATATTGTTGTAATAAGTAGAACTATAATCGCTTGAAAATAAAATGAATGGCTCTTCCTTAAATTGTAGAATACTTTCAAAATTGTTTTCATTTATTAAGTGTCCTTTTGGAAGGACTATAGTAAAATGTTCTTGAAAAATCGGTTTTAATTGAATACTTGCGGGCACTGTATTTAATCGGACAAAACCTAAGTCAATTTGATATTTCTCAAGGGCTTCGATTTGGGCTTGATTAGACATTTCGTCTAGGACAAAATGTAATTCGGGAAATTTCTGATTACACTTTTTAACCAATTCAGGAATTACTTTTTGCATAGCTGACCCTACAAATCCTATTTTTAATTCTCCCTCCACGCCCTTTTCCAAGTTTTTTAAATGCGTGAAAGTAGTTGCTAAAAATCCATGTAAATATTCTACTTGTTCTTTTAAATATTCCCCCCCTTTAGTCAATCGAACATTTCTACGGTCTCTTTCCAATAATTTCACACCTAAGTGACTTTCTAATTGTTGAATTTGTTTGCTTAATCCCGGTTGAGAAATATATAATTTCTCTGCAGCATTTCTAAAATGTAATTCTTCTGCCAAAACCAAAAACGATTGTAACTGTCTTAATTCAACTTGATTACTCATAGCTATCAATTAATGAAAAAATGGACTTTGTAATTATCAAATGTAATAATATTTTTGTCATAAATGCAATAGAGAGCATTAGAGGCGGAAGTATGTGATGTGCTTTTGCCTCAACTTATTAAAATTAGGACTTTTTAAATGATGACTCAATTTAGATACGGACAAGATTATCTCACGGCGGGAAAAGCCCTACAAATTGCTCGTGGTCAATTAAAAGGCGTTTTGGAAGCAGGTAGTTTGGAAAAAGTAAGAAAAAGTCGAGCTATTGTAGAGGAAATTGCCAATGGTGAAGAAGCTGTCTATGGAATAAATACAGGTTTTGGTCCATTGTGTAGCACTATGATTTCAAAGAAAGATACCAATACCTTACAATATAATATTCTAAAAAGTCACAGTGTCGGTGTCGGAGAAGCTATTCCAAAAGAAATAGCAAAATTGATGCTCATCCTAAAAATTCATTCTTTAGCTCAAGGATATTCTGGGATTACAGTTAGTACCTTAAAGCGTATCCTATGGCATATTCAAGAAGATATTATTCCTATTGTTCCAGAAAAGGGGTCAGTTGGTGCTTCAGGAGATTTAGCTCCTTTGGCCCATTTGTTTTTACCATTAATCGGATTGGGAAAAGTTATTTACAATGGAAAAACAGTGAAGACCAAAACTGTTTTCAAAAAAGAAGGTATTCAATCTGTACAATTAGGCGCAAAAGAAGGATTGGCGCTGATAAATGGCACTCAATTTATAGCTGCATTTGCCGTCAAAGTGGTCGAAAAACTACATAGTGTGCTAAGTCAGGCAGATATTATTGGAGCTATCATGCTGGAAGGATTATTGGGTTCTGGCAGTCCATTTCTAAAAGAATTACATCAATTAAGGCCCTATAAAGGCAACCAACATGTTGCTCAAAGAATTCATAATTTATTACTTGACTCTAAAATTCTTGCATCTCACGAAAATTGTGAACGAGTGCAAGACCCTTATTCTCTCCGCTGTATGCCCCAGGTACATGGTGCATCTAGAACTAGTTGGTTGCATTTAAAAGAATTGGTCGAAGTAGAGCTAAATGCAGTAACCGATAACCCTGTAGTTATTCGCGAAAACTTGACGATTAGCGGTGGGAATTTTCATGGACAACCGTTGGCAATACCATTGGATTACGCTTGTATTGCCGCATCCGAAATTGGAAACATATCCGATAGACGAACCTATCTTTCTTTAATGGGCGTGGTCCAAGGTGTCCCTAAATTATTGATGCAAGAAGCAGGTTTAAATTCTGCTTTTATGATGCTTCAATACACAACCGCCGCATTGGCAAGTGAAAATAAAGGATTGTGTTATCCAGCAAGTGCAGATAGCATTCCTACTTCTTTAGGACAAGAAGACCATGTCAGTATGGGGTCCATTGGAGGTAGAAAAGCCCTTAGCGTCATCGAAAATGTAGAAAAGATTTTAGCCATAGAATTGATATGTGCTGCCCAATCTTTTGATTTCCATAAACCCCTGAAATCTGGTAAAATTTTAGAGGCCGTTCATTCTTTTGTAAGAGGAAAAATTAGTCATGCGGAGGAAGACCGAGTTTTTGCTGACGATATTGAAAAAGCGATTGGTATTATAACCTCCAGAGAGATTTTAAAGATTGCTGGTGATATAAGTAACTCCAATAAGGATTCTTTAAAAACAGACCACGAAGAATTGTTTGAATTATATTAAGGGAATTGATTTTAAAGTACCGACGAATTCATTCGTTGCGAAACAACAAATATTCTAAAAATTAAACGACGAAGAATTCGTCGGTACAACTTGAAATAAAAATAAATTGAATCAAAATTACATCATCATACCGCCTAAAGGCAAAAAAGTGCCCATTTTAGTGAGCGTTCCGCATTGTGGAACAGCTTTTCCAAAGGAGCTAATGGCTCATTTTAAAAAAGAAAAAGTAGCCTTTCCTGATGATACTGATTTTTTTGTACATAAGGTTTATGACTTTGTATCGGAATTAGGAATCACGATGATTTATGCCCATTATAACCGATGGGTCATAGATTTGAACCGTTCTCCACAAAATCAAAATTTGTACGATGATGGTCGAATAATAACGAGCTTAACACCTACAACCGATTTTTTAGGCAACCCAATTTATAAAGCTGCCGAATTGGAACCAGATAATAAAGAGATACAGCGAAGAAAAGAAAAATACTATCTACCCTACTATAATGCGATAGGAAAAGTATTAAACAATTTTAAAAAAGAATTTGGGGTTGCGGTTTTATGGGATGCACATTCCATTCGTCAGCTTGTTCCTACTATCCAATCGGAACCTTTTCCTTCCTTTATTCTAGGTACAAATGATGGGCAAAGTGCAAATGGGACTTTTATTGCAGCAGCGAAACAAGGAATAGCGACCAGTGGAAAAAAATGTTCTTATAATACTCCATTTAAAGGAGGAAACATTACTCGTCACTTTGGTAAGCCTGCTGAAAATATTCATGCGCTGCAATTGGAAATGATTAAGCCTTTATACATGAATGATACTGAGTTAACTTATCATTCAAAAAGAGCGGAGGTATTAAAAAATAGTTTAAAAAATACTTTTGAACTATTGATAAAAGCAATTTAATGAAAGCGTACAGATTTAAAGGTTTACTTCAAAAAGAGGGTTGGATAATGCCAGCTTTTGTTAGAGTAGATGAGCAGGGAGACCTCCTTGAAATCAGCGACAAAAAGAATCCAGCCTACAATTACTCCAATGTCAACGGTTTTGCACTCCCTGGAATGCAAAATGCGCATTCTCATGCTTTCCAATATGCGATGGTTGGTTTGACAGAGCAACATGATTCCAAAAAAAATGATGATTTCTGGGCATGGCGAAAAGCAATGTATCAACTGGCTTTATCTGTAAATCCAGACCAGATGGAAGCCATTGCCACTATGTTGTATGCTGAAATGTTGCGACATGGATATACGGAAGTGGCAGAGTTCCATTATGTGCATCATCAACCTTCTGGAACCTCTTATTTAAACAAAGCAGAATTAGGGGAACGATTGATTGCTGCAGCAAAAAAAGTAGGCATCAAAATCACCTTAATTCCAATTTTTTATCAAAAAGGAGGTTTTGGACAAAAAGCTAATGATGGACAAAGAAGATTTTTGTCTTCAAATATAAAGGAATACCAACAATTATTGCAGGCTAGCGAAACAGCAGTGGAGCAATATAAATCCGCCAAAATTGCAGTCGGGGTACATTCCTTAAGGGCAGTTGAGCCGATGGTTGTCAAAGAATTACTTGAACAATTGGACCCTTCGCTGCCCTTTCACATTCACGTTTCAGAGCAGTTAAAAGAAGTGGAGGCTGCTTTAGCCTATTTGGGAAAACGACCCGTAGAATGGATGCTAGACCATATAAATTTAAATGATAACTTTCACTTAGTTCATGCAACTCATTTAACCGCAACAGAAGCTACTAAATTGGCTAAATCTAAAGCTAATGTAGTCCTTTGCCCCAGCACAGAAGGTAATTTAGGCGACGGTATTTTTTCTTTAAAAACCTTCCAAAATGCAGGCGGAAATTGGAGCATCGGAACTGATAGCCATATTAGCCTCAATCCATTCGAGGAATTACGCATTTTGGATTATGGCCAACGATTAATTAGCCACCAACGAAATACTTTTACTGCTGAAAATCAAGGAAATAGCGGCTTATATGCTTTGAATAAATTAACATTCTCCGGTAGAAAAGCCATGGGGGTAACTACTTCTAACTTTTTTGAAAAAGGAGCGGCTCTTGATGCATTAGTCATGGACGGTAAAGTGCCTATTTTTAATGTCTGTGCCAAAGAAAACCTAACTTCAACTATTGTCTATGCCTCCGATGTTAGCATGCACCTAGGCACTATGATAAACGGGAATTGGGTGATTAAAAATGGGCAAACTAATCGTTCAATCAGAAAGAATTTTATTAATGCTTTGAAATCCTTAAAAAACCGATAACATGAGTGAGTACCAATTAATAGGCCCATTTTCACAGTTACTGCCGATGACAAATCTGCCCTTAAAAGGTGCTTTGTCAGATGACAACCTAATGGTCCTACATAATGCTGGAATCCT
>CALJVJ010000212.1 GCA_937974625.1 uncultured Saprospiraceae bacterium | reverse complement strand
ACTTCTGCCGTTTCTGAAATTACCTGTGTCCAATATCCAGTACCACAAGCAATTTCTCTGACATATTTATCCTCAAAAAGGAGGCTCAAATAAGTCTTTAAAAATCTTAAATCTGCCTGTCGTTCTGGCTTTTCATAGACCAGTTCATATTCTTTGGCTCTTTTTTGGTAATAGTTTTCAAGAGTCATTATTAATATTTGTAATCGTCAATTTTAACAAATTTTCTAATATTGAATCCGCCAATTAAAATTGGCGATTACTACCACTCTAAATCCTTACTTACCGTCACCGCTGCTCCTTCTGTTACCAAATAAACTTTTCCTTCTGCATCATAAGTTGTACAATTGGCGACCAATTTAAAATCGGAACTTTCCACTATTTCTACATGGACAAACAACTCTTTTTCAAAAGGAACTGGCTCATAAATCGTTGCGGAGACCGTTGCCAATGGTAAACTCTTTGCTCCCTCATGATATTTCTGTACCCAAATCACCATGCCTTGATATTGGATATCAGAAAAGAAGGTATTCACCGAACGGACAGGGAATTGACCCTGCGATGCCGCTGATACAGTTGGTGCTTTACAAGACAATACTATTTGCTGTTCATTCCAATCTAAAATCTGTTCGATGCCTTGGAAATACCGACCGTGGAAAAGGGAACCATCTAAATATAAATGGTCGCCTGTGGTCGCTTGGTAATTAGCACTTAATTGAGCTTGAAATTTAGGGGCAGTTGGGATGGCCTTTTTATTAACTAGAGTCACTTTCGATTTATAGTGAAAGGTCGGTAGCTTTTTCCCTTTGGGTTGACTAGATACCGTTGATTCAAAGACTATTTTATCTGCTGATTTTTCTAATTCTTTTAATACTAAAGTATAGGTTCTTGCTGGGTCTTTTTTATCATCAAAAACAATTCCTTTAAACAATTGCATGTCTTCCACTTTGAAGACTTGGAAATCAGGAAATAATTTTTCACAACTTTGAGACATCCATCCTCCTGCATTAACTACTGGCAATACGGCACTTCCTTGGATGACGTGATGATATAAGAATTGATTATCTTTTAAAGTAAAAGTTCGTTCTATTTTATGCGTGCGTAAATCTTCGCTAATGTGACTGATACCTGCTGGTAAAGTTCCTCCGATGACTACTTGAGGTTCGTTGAAATAAGCACCACTCAATTCATTGACACACATCGCTGCACCGCCTTCGCTATTGACTAAGCTCACACCCGCTGCTTCAAACTGTTTTTTCAAAGCTTCGCTGACCATGCCACCGTCCCATGCGCCCCAGTTGATAGCAGAAACGTGCGTATTTGGATGATTGGTTTTAAATAAATGAGCAGCAGAACTTAATAGTTCATTGGCAATCGCATAATCCGTTTGGCCTACATTTCCATAAAAACCTGCTACGGAAGAGAAAAGAATTAAGTGGTCCAATTTATGAATATTCACACTTTGTAATAAACTTAATAATCCATCTAGTTTCACAGATAGCACATTGTCAAAATCCGTAGCTGTTTTGTCTTGGATGTATTTATCTGCTAGTCTTCCCGCACCGTGAATGACTCCTGTAATCGTTCCTAATTTATCCGTAATATCTTTTAATGCT
This sequence comes from uncultured Saprospiraceae bacterium, assembly GCA_937974625.1. Lineage (GTDB taxonomy): Bacteria > Bacteroidota > Bacteroidia > Chitinophagales > Saprospiraceae > JAFMDF01. The sequence goes on along the minus strand of CALJVJ010000212.1, from coordinate 3,065 downwards.
GGTTTAAAACTAGCCGCATTCGTAACATCTCCTTTCAAATAAACCGCTGCTGAACCATAACTCGCCAATTCATCTAAAGTGCCTTGTACTTCTTTCTTAGAAATGATTTGATTATAAATCGACTTTACTTTTGGTAAACTCGGCGCTTCCCCTTTTTCTTTTAAATCAGTCATTATCAACCGCTTTAAAGTGCCTTCATTATCCTCATTTTTAGCGTAAGCTGGAATTTCAAAATCATTGGAGGAACGTCCCAATAAAATGAATTTACACCCAAATGTTTTAGCTATTTCTTTGACACAAGTTGCGGTTACACCTTTGGCACCGCCACTTACTAAAAAGACAGAATCTTTAGTTACCGTCGTTTTAATGGCTTGATTTTCTTTTACTTCGACGGGCGTGGCAATAATCGTTTTCCGACCTGCTTTAGAGAATGCAGTCTCCATAATAGACACATCCGCATCGTGTAATTCTGCTATAACTTGATTGGATTTTTGTTCGGTTGGTAATTCATATGCTATATCCACTGCTCGACAAAAGACACTAGACCATTCTAAATTTAAAGATTTGACTAATCCTCTTAATCCTCCAGCTAAAACCGATACATCCCCTCGTTTGCCTTGTCCCAAATGACCATCCATTTGACTGACAGTCAAAAAATTAGCCCTTTGCTGCTTGCCCAACTCATTTAAAGGTCGTTGCAAATGCTTCGCTAATAAAAATACGATTTTTACGATGGCCTTTTCTGTTTGAAAATGTTGAGCAAAGTTGCCATTTTGGAAAGTTAGATGTGGGTGCAAATGGATGAAAGTTCCGACTTTACCATATTGCTGTTCAATCGTTTGTAAAGCCGCGGCAATTGCTTCATCGGTATTTTCGGTCAAAGCAATTGACTTTTCAGGAATTGGATTTTTAACAACTCCAGGAAGATTTAATACCACTACTCTATTGCCTTTTTGTTCTAATGCCTTAAGCGTTTCTAATGTGAGGGCCGTTCCCTCATTTGTAATTAAGGCAATATGAGTAGCTGGTAATTTAAAGTTTAAATAGTCGGGTTGAGGTAAGTATTGCAAACTAACTTGATGTCTGCCAACGCCATGGAAAGTGGAAGTTTTTATGGAGTTAGTGGCTGTAGGTCCCCTACTCTCTTTTTCTATTATAAAAGAAGGAGGTACTGGCATACTACCCCCTTCTTTTATCTCCTTTATGCTAGGATTTTTTTTTTACTCGTCTGTGAAATGTAGTCAACGATTTGACCTAAGGTTCTTAACTCTGTCAAATCATTTGGATTGATGCCACTAACTTCTGGGTAATCCTCCGTCATCGCCCCAAATATCTCCACTCGCTTGATAGAATCAATGCCTAAATCGGCTTCCATATCCATGGTTAACTCTAACATTTCTGCTGGATAGCCTGTCTTTTCAGAGATAACTGTCAATAAAATGGTTTCCATTTTCGACTTATCCATTGAGCTAGTTGCTGGTTGTGCTACTGCTGTTGGTTCTGGTGTACTGCTGACTGCTGGCTGCTCACTGCTCACTGCCCCACCTGTCTTTCCTGCTAAATAATCTACTATCTGCCCCAAGGTTCTCAACTCCGTCAAGTCATTCGGATTGATACCCGAGACTTCTGGATAATCTTCTGTCATCGCACCAAATATCTCTACTCGCTTGATTGAATCAATTCCTAAATCAGCTTCCATATCCATGCTCAATTCTAACATTTCTGCTGGATAACCTGTCTTTTCTGATATAACCGTTAAGAGAATATTTTCTAACTTTTTGGTATCCATACCACCAGATGATGCTGGTTGCTGATTACTAATTGTTGGTTGCGATGCAGCAACTGGCGCTGGACTGCTCACTGTAGACTGCTCATTGCCAACTGAACCACCTGTCTTTCCTGCCAAATAATCAACAATCTGTCCTAAGGTTCTCAGCTCCGTCAAGTCATTTGGATTGATACCCGATACTTCTGGGTAATCTTCTGTCATCGCACCGAATATCTCTACTCGCTTGATTGAATCAATCCCTAAATCTGCCTCCATATCCATACTTAACTCTAACATTTCTGCTGGATAACCTGTCTTTTCTGATATGACCGTTAAGAGAATATTTTCTAATTTTTTGGTGTCCAGTCCACCAGATGATGCTGGTTGCTGGTTGGTAGTTGTTGGTTGCGATGGTGCTACTGGTGCTGAACTACTAACTGTAGCTTGAGAACTACCTACTGAACCTCCAGTCTTCCCTGCTAAGTAATCAACAATCTGTCCCAAGGTTCTCAACTCCGTCAAGTCATTTGGATTGATACCTGATACTTCTGGATAATCTTCTGTCATCGCACCGAATATCTCTACTCGCTTGATTGAATCAATCCCTAAATCTGCCTCCATATCCATACTTAATTCTAACATCTCCGCAGGGTACCCTGTCTTTTCAGAAATGACGGTTAAGAGAATATTTTCTAATTTGCCTTTATCCAATCCTCCGCCTGTTGTTGGAGCGACTACTGTTTCCACACTCTTTGTCACGGTTACGGCATCCGACAAGCGAGTGCTAGGGGCTACAGATGCAATCTTTTCTTCGACTATTGGTGCAAATGTTGGTTTAGTCGTTGCGGCTACATGCGCCTGTCCATTGCCATTACTATGACCATTTGCATGACCATTCCCATTGGAAGGTTTTACGACTTGGTTGGAACCACCACCCAATTGTTGTGACAGCATATTTATTAACTGCTGAGATTGTTGGTTCTGTTCCGCTAAAAAGCGTTCAAACACTTCCATAGACTTAGTCTGTTGGGTCTGGAAATGATCTAATGTGGTTTGGAGTAATTGGACAATTTCTTTATTCATGTCTTCTTCTTCGTTATTATTTTGATAGATAACTTTTTCTACTATTTTTTCTACAGGTACTTCTATAAATTTCTCTACCTCTACTATTTTTTCTACTTCTTTGATAATTGGTTTTCCCACTACAGCAGTGCCACCTCCTTGAATTTTAAATCCATCATTCATTACATCTACATATGCTTTTTTTGTGGGTGCACTTACGTAATTATGCCCGCCT
>CALJVJ010000211.1 GCA_937974625.1 uncultured Saprospiraceae bacterium | reverse complement strand
CCACCAGTAGATAGTATTTCTTTTACTTTTGAACCAGAAGATGGACCTTTCCCCGAAGGCTATTTTGCGGAGTTTTGGTCAAGAGATTTAGCAGGAGAAGGCGATACCTATTGGATAAAGACTTTTAAAAATGGGGTGTATCAAGGGAAGCCAGATGAAATTAATATTGCCTTTGATGCAGGGTTTTCTAGTGGAGGGAGTATTGATAATTTAATATTTATACCACCGATTCGATTTGGAGTCAATTCATTTGAGGAGAATGAGGATGGCGATTTGCAAGCTCCTTTTATAGCAGGCGATTCTATTTATGTCGAACTACATTCCATCACCAATGAAGCTTTTTATTTTCTAAGTGAAGTGGCTTTTCAAACGAATAGACCGGGAGGGTTTGCAGAATTATTTGCGACGCCTTTGAGTAATGTCGTGACGAACATCCTTCCATCAGATGAAAAGGTGGAAGTAGTAGGCTTTTTTAATGTCTCAGCGGTGTCAGGGAAAGGAAAGAAGTTAGTGGAGTAGCAATAATTTAGTAGAAAATACTATTTTTGAAGCGTTTGAAAGTTGCAGTGTTGCAATGTTGCAGTGTTGCAATGTTTTAGGATATCCAAACAAAGCAACACTGCAACACTGCAACAAAGCAACAAAGCAACAAAGCAACAAAGCAACATTGTAATATCGCAACTCTAAAATAAGTCGAAATGAGAAATATACTATTCCTTTTAACTATCTTCCTAGTTTTCCAAAACTGTAAAAAAAATCCAGATATCGGTGCGGAAAGCGGCGTCTATCAAGTAGACCCTGCATTTGAACCGTATGTGCAAGAATTCATTGCGGAGGGGGCCAAAAGAGGAAAAACGATTGATTTTACAGATAGTGGTTTGATTGTAGAATTCTCAGATGGCTCCGTAGGTGGAGCTAGTGGATTTTGCTACGTGGGTGAACATCATGTGGTGATTGATAAATCAGAATGGACGGCTTTAAGTGAAAATGTTCGTGGTTTTTTATTGTTCCATGAATTAGGGCATTGTGAATTAGACCGTGGGCATACCAATTTGAAGTTTAACAATAATGTATGGAAAAGCATCATGCGAGGAGGGGAATTAGAGGGGTTTGAAATATGGATACCCATTCCATATTTTGGTTTTCGAAAAGAATATTTAATTGATGAATTATTTAATGAAAATACCCCAGCACCGACTTGGGCAAATCAAACTTTTGCTTATAATGAAGTGCCAGAAGCCAATAAAGAAAGTATTAAAGTAGAAGAGAATATTAGCCGCATCAATCAACGGTTTAGTGATTTAACGGATGATTACGAATTTGAAATTGATTTCTCCCTCATAAATGACCGAGCCAATCGCACTAAATTAATTTGGGGTAGTACCAACAATCATTACTACATCGAGTTTTTTCCAGAAACAGGGTTTAATGTATCCGGATATTTCATCGGAGTACATCAGGATAGTCGAGATAATGGTTTATTTTATAGTAAAAATACCATAAACATCAATGGAGAGGAAGTCAATAAAATAACGGTTCGTAGAGAAGGTGGTTTTGAAAAAGTCTTTTTAAACGAACAATTTATTTTTCATATTGATGAGCAAGCAGCACCTATTCAAACGGTACGGATGGAATCTACAAAAACGGATGGAGCCATTGATACGGCGTTTGAGATTCAGCGCTTTGAGGCTAAGAAATTGAATTAATACGCAGAAATAGGGGGACAGATTTTACTCATTTTGAAGTTATATCCTACTATCTTTATTTCAAAAAATATAAAAATTAGAGAAAGAAACAATATATTTAGACCTTACTAAAAAGAACTAAATAAGTCTTTTGCATGGTCAAATTATCAAATACATCCATCTTCTGTTGTTTATTGCTACTACTACTCTTTGGGTGTCGCAGTACCTACCAAGCAAAACCACTCGACTTTCCCAAACCCGTAGATACGACAGATAAGCCAATCGAACTTCAATCCAAAAAGGTTTATAGTATTACTCAAAAAGCAGTTTTTGCGGACAACCTATTTGACGGAGCTAGACTTAATGATTTTCAACACATCAACCAAGATACCTTCCAAGCAAGCATTCATCCAGAAAATAAACCGATTAATCGCAGCCCTTATTATGCGTTTCGACTTTGGTCCAATCAATCACAAAAGATTGTGGTAGCATTGAATTACGATGAGGCAAAGCATCGCTATGCGCCAAAAATAAGCAGAGATGGTATGAATTGGACCTTATTGGATACGACAAAAGTGCAATTGGATGGAAGTGGTGTCAATGCTTTTTTAGAATTAGACATTTCTACAGATACTTTATGGGTAGCAGCACAAGAATTGCAAAATAGTACGCATGTAAAAAATTGGTGTCTAGAGAAAGCTAAATTACCGTCGGTTACTTTTCAAGTTGCAGGAAAAAGCAAGCAAGGTCGGGACATGTTGCATCTAGATATCGGGGAAGGAGACCCTAGGAAAAAAGATATTATAGCGATAATTAGCCGCCAACATCCACCAGAAGTTACGGGATATTTAGCGATGAAAGCTTTCATAGAAGAGATTTTAGCAGATACGCCTTTGAGTAATGATTTTAGAAAGAAGTACCATTTATTGGTTTACCCATTAATGAATCCAGATGGGGTGGATTTGGGACATTGGCGACATAATACAGGAGGTATTGACTTGAATCGAGATTGGGCCTATTACCACCAGCCAGAAGTTAAGCAAGTTGCCAACCACATAGTCAAAAACGCTAAACAGCAAAAGTCCAAAGTTATTTTAGGGATAGATTTTCATTCTACATGGTTTGATGTCTTGTATACCAATTCCCAATCAGCGAAGAACTTACCTCGTTTCAAAGATTATTGGGTAGCAGGATTTAGAGAAGTCTTGAGCGGAGAAAAGATAAGAGAAAGTCCATCCGCAGTAGGCGCACCTGTCTCCAAGGGATGGTTTTTAACCCAACTCGATGCAGAAGGAATTGTCTATGAAGTAGGCGACGAAACACCCAGAGACTTAATCAAGAAAAAAGGGAAAACCGCAGCTATCGAAATGATGGAGTTATTGATATATAAGTAGTTATTAGAGGTTATTATGTTATTGGAAGTTATTTTCGTCAAACGATAATTAAGTGCTTTTATGGTAAATTGAGTGTTAAACCCATTTATCCTATTGGTTAACCAGCAGAGGTATGGAAATATTCTAATCAATTTCTGTTTACCCTAAATAACTTTTAACCTTTCCGCCGAAAGGCTGATAACCTCCAATAACATGAAATAATAACTATTTAGAGTATAAAGTCTACTTCCTCTTCTCTTTATAAAAACTATGACACAATGAAAAATCTATTTGCCTTCCTTACCATCGTATGTTTTTTAACCGCCTGTAGCATTCAATATCCCGTCATGCAGCAATCCGATGCTTCTACCCAAGGCATGGTTTCAACAGGACAGCCACTCGCTACTTTAGCGGGGCAACAAATGTTAGACAAAGGCGGCAATGCAGTGGATGCGGCAGTAGCTAGTGCTTTTGCCCTAGCGGTAGTTGAACCAAGTATGAGTGGATTAGGCGGACGGTTACAAGCTATTGTGCGGTTGCCAAATGGGGAAGTACATGGAGTCGATGCGACGACTGAAGCGCCCATTAATTATGATACAGCAACGACGCCAATTGTTCGATTTGGGTATGAGGTGATTGGTATACCTGGAGTAGTAGCAGGCTTATGTAAGCTATTAGACGAACACGGTACGTTGCCTTTAGAGACGATAATGCAACCTGCTATCAAATATGCTAAAAAAGGATTTCCTATTTTAAAAGGAGAAGCAGCAAGACATTTGTCCGCATCAAAACAGATAAAAGAATTTGCAGGAAGTCGTCAGTATTTTATGAAAGATGGACGAACATATCGAGCAGGAGAGAAGTGGATACAAAAAGACTTAGCGAATACGCTAGGCTTGATTGCCAAAGGCGGACGAGATGCTTTTTATAAGGGCGAGATAGCTAAAAAAATAGTCGCTGATTTTCAGAAAAATAAAGGCATTTTGACCCTAGAGGATTTAGCGAATTACGAAGCAAAGAGTAGTCGAATTTTATCGGGTACTTATCGAGGGCATGATTTACATGGGCTTTGGGTGCCTTCTTTTGGGGCATTGACCATACAGATTTTACAGATTTTGGAAAACCTGCCCATGTCGGAATTAAAAGATGCAGATTGGGCAAGTGCCGTTAGCCAAGCAATAAATATAGCCTATCAAGACAGATATAAGCAAATGGTTCCAAATACGGATTCTATTGCGACTTCCTTGACATCAAAAGCCTATGCGAAGCAACAAGCGATGAAGATTAACATCAATGGAGGAAGCATGGGGTATGCGCCAACGACCGAAAAAGACCCCGAAGGTTGGGCTACTGCAATGGGACACACTACCCATTTATCTACTGCCGACAAAAACGGGATGATGGTCGCCTTAACACAGTCCTTAGGCCCCAATATGGGGTCAAAAGTAGCGAGTCCTGAATTAGGCTTTTTGTATGCCGTAACGCTTGGGCGTTATTTGGGGGTTTACTTACCGGGGCAACGTGCCGCTTCTTTTATCTCTCCTTTTATTATTTCCAAAAATGGCAAACCTTTTATGGCATTAGGCGCAGCAGGCGGTAGTCGAATTGTATCCGCTATTACGGCTGTTAGCACGAGAGTCATTGACCATCAATTGTC
>CALJVJ010000210.1 GCA_937974625.1 uncultured Saprospiraceae bacterium | reverse complement strand
CAACAAACGATTACGATAATTATTTAAAACAAAGAACTGCATTACTCAAGGCAGATAGTTTACTTTATTTTGATAATGAGATTATTTTAAATAAAAAAGAAAAGGCCCTTAATCAAAAATTAGTCGCTTTACAGCAAAGTATGATTGCCGATTATAAGGCCAATCATTTTTTCCCACCTGCCAGAAATTTCTATAATTCCAAAGCACATATCGAACAAACGCCCTTATTCAAACTCTTACAAAAAATGCCTAAAGGTGGTATTTTGCATTTACACAGTGGTGCTATGGGTGACCCGAGATGGATGGCACAAAAAGCCATCGACACCCCAGAAATGCACGTTTTTTGGGAAACGACCAATACTCAATATTGTAAAGGGCAAATGCAAGCATATGCAGTAGGCAAAGCTCCGCAAGGTTTTCGCCCTGCCTTCGAAATAGCTAAAACGGATACCAATTTTACTGCTGAATTAGTAGACCTATTGACATTTGACGAAAGTATCGATAGAGATTCTGTAGATATTTGGCAGGAGTTTGAATACGTTTTTCAAAGAATCAATGGCTTTTTAACTTATGAAAAAATAGCTATTGACTATTTAGTACACGGTGCAGAAATCTTGATTGCCGATAATATTCAGCATGCTGAATTTAGAACTTTTTTCACTTCTAGATTTTATGACACGGACGGTAATTATAATACAGAAGAAGAATATTTAGCCATCTTAGAAGAAGTTGAAAGGAGAACAAAATTACTAGACCCTGATTTTACCTTTATTCTATTACAACAAAGTCTTCGTTTTTTTGATAATCATACCATTGAAAAAGAAGTATTAGCAGCGCACGACTATCGGACAAAATATCCAAAATGGGTTAGAGGTTTTGATTTGGTGGCGGAAGAAGATGCGGGGCACACCACTCTTTTCCATGCAAAAGAGTTTCTGAAATTAGATTCTTTGAAAAAAGAAACAGGGGTAGAATTACCACTTTATTTGCATGATGGGGAAAGTAATTGGGTCTCTACTGCCAATTTATATGATGCCGTTTTATTAGGTACAAAACGTATTGGTCATGGCTTTAACTTATTCCGATTTCCTAATCTGATGGAGTTAGTCAAAGAGAAAGACATTTGTGTAGAAATTAGTCCGTTGAGTAATCAGATTTTGGGCTACATTCGAGATTTGCGGATGCATCCTGCTAGTACGTATTTGCGTAGGGGGGTGAATTGTGTAATTAGTTCCGACGACCCATTGATATTTGACTATCAGGGACTTAGTTATGATTTTTGGTCTGTGGCTTTGGCGTGGGAATTGGATTTGGCAGCTTTAAAAAAATTGACTCGGAATAGTATTGAATATGCTGCTTTGACGGATGTGGAGAGGGCTAGGGCGATGGAGGTTTGGGAGAAGCGATGGGATTTATTTGTGGAAGATACTTTGGAAAATTTTGAATAAAAATAATAGAGATAGGAAGTTTTTTTTGACACGGAGAGGCACGGTTTGAAATTATGAATTATTATGTTTTCTTATGAAAAAGTTATGTTTAGTTTCGAACACGACCTAGAACACATCAAGCAAAGAAACCCTCTAGCACTGCCATCCGCGAGCGGTTCACAAATCGGATTTGTTCATGTTAAATCCGCGATTCAATCCTAGCCGTTTTTAAAAGTGAGGAGCAAATCGAAATCACAAAAATTAATATATCAAAGGAAAAAATATAAACTAAAAACATGAAGTCATTCACCTATTTACTATTTAGCTGCCTACTATTCACCGCTTGCCAACCCAACGTTCAAAAAACAATCAAACCTGCCAAAATTCCTATTAAAGTAGTCGTTTTGTCTATGTTTGAAAAAGGGAACGATGCGGGGGACACCCCTGGTGAATTCCAGTATTGGGTAGAAAAATTACCTTTAAATGATACCATTGCTTTTGAGTATGGTTTTGATAGAAATCTGCGCTATAATAAAGAATTAGGGGTTTTAGGAATGGTTGCAGGTATTGGCAACACGCAAGCAGGTATTTCGGTGATGGCATTAGGGGCAGACGACCGATTTGATTTCACAAATACCTATTGGTTAGTAGCAGGTATTTCGGGAGTTGACCCAGCGGATGCACCAACAGGTTCAGCAGCTTGGGCAAATTTTCTAGTAGATGGTGATTTATCTCATCAAATTGACGCTAGAGAAATAGAGGAAGGGTGGAAAACAGGCTATATACCGCTACGGCGCACCACACCTTATGCACAACCAGTTTCAAAAAATAATGAAGGGGTCATTGCACGTCTAGATTCCAATTTAGTCCAATGGGCATATAACTTAACCAAGGATATTGAACTGCCTGATAATGAGGAAATTAAAGGAATGCGAGAACAATATAAAGGCTATGCTGCATCGACGATGAAACCACACGTTTTAATAGGCGACCAATTAGCCGCTGCTACCTACTGGCATGGGGAGTTATTAACAGAATGGGCCAATGATTGGGTCGACTATTGGTCAGAAGGACAGGGAAACTTTGTTACGTCTGCTATGGAGGAAATGGGCGTTTATCATGCATTAGACCGTTTGCATAAAGCAGGAAGGGTAGATAAAAATCGCTTGTTAGTTTTGCGAACCGCCTCTAATTTTTCTATGCAATGGCCTGGTATTTCGGCTTATCAAAGTTTGGCTGGGGAGAAATTGACAGGAAAGGGTTATTCTGCCTATATTCCTTCTTTAGAGGCCGCTTATATGGTGGGTAGTCCTGTAGTAAAGGAGTTGTCAGCTAATTGGGCGAAATATGAAAAAGCAATGCCGCAATAAAATGATGATGGGTACTGGATGCTGTTGATACTGGATACTAGATGTCCAGCATCCAACATCCAGTATCTAATTATTCAACAATATTTTGTCCACTTACATAGAAAACCTAACTTAGCACCATGCTAAAAAATAAACTCCAAGCCCTTTTCAACGCAGAACAATACCACGGCTGGGGTAAAACCAAAAGATACTTTGAAGGCTGGTATTATAAAGTGCTAAATAAAGCAGAAGACAAAGCATTTGCCTTCATTCCTGGTATAGCGATGGACGAAAATGGCGAACAACAAGCCTTTATACAAGTTTTAGATGGCAAAAAATTAACTGCCGCTTATCATAAATATGAATTCAATCAATTCCAACCACAAGCAGGAAAATTTGAAGTCGAGATAGCTAATAATTTTTTTCAGAAAGATAGCATACAACTAGATTTGCCCAATATCAAAGGAAAACTAACGTTCCATAATCAGGTGCCTTGGTCTAGTAGTTGGTATTCTCCGAATATTATGGGGCCATTTTCTTTTGTGCCATTCATGCAATGCTATCACGGTATTTTGAGCATGAACCATACCATTGAAGGTACATTGACAATTGACGATGAGCCTATTGATTTTACGGGTGGTAAAGGCTATATGGAAAAAGATTGGGGACGTTCGTTTCCAAGTGGATACATTTGGATGCAAACCAATCATTTTTCGGAAGATGGTATTTCGCTGAAAGCTTCGGTCGCAAATATCCCTTGGATGGGCACTTCTTTTATTGGTTTCATTGCAGGCGTCTGGCTACATGATAGATTGATTGAGTTTACTACTTATAATTTTACTAAGTTACGAAAGTCATTTGCCAACCAAGAGCAGGTAGAATTGGTAATGGAAAATAGGCATCATCGTTTAGAAATCTTTGCGAAGCGAGAAGCTGCTACAAGTTTAGCTTCTCCCATAGCAGGGTTTATGGATGGCAGAATAGAAGAAAGTATGACGGCAAGCATAGCAGTAAAATTAACCGATAAAAAAGCAAACAAAATATTATTAGAAGACACGGGAAGAAATGCGGGTTTAGAAGTAGCAGGCAAATTGAGTGATATATTGGTAAGTTAAATTAGCCCATACACTTCAATCCTTTCTACCTGTCAGCAGACAGGCAATCCCTCTTTCCCTCAATCCTTATTATTATGACTTGTTTAATTGTTGAAGGCGGCGGTTTTAAAACGGGGTTTACCTCAGGCGTATTGGACGCTTTACAAATCGCTGGTTATCGTGATTTTGATATGTGTTTGGGTGTTTCTGGTGGGTCCATTACCGCCTCCTATTTTTTGAGTCATCAATATCGACAGTGTCTTTCTGCTATTAAATTATTGGCAAAAGATAAAATGTTTACCCAGTTTACTCGAACTTTTGGAGAAGCGGGCTACATGGATATTGACTATTTAAAAAGTATAGCCGAACAAAGGGTACCATTAGATTTAGATAAAGCTTTAATGACTATGAAGGATACCAAAGTACACTTCGTAGCAACCGACCGAGGTACAGGCAAGCCTGCTTATTTAACTCCTAATAAACAAAATTGGTTTGATATTTTGATTGCTTCAAGCACCTTACCATTTGTTACAAAAGGCAAACATAAAATCAATGGCGTAGAATATTTTGATGGTGGTTGGAGTGACCCACTTCCTGCAAAATGGGCGTATGAACAAGGGGCAAAGAAAATATTGGTCGTTCGGACAGCACCCGCTGAACGAAAAACGACCCAAAGTTTAGCAGACTACTTTGGCAGCTATTTTTATAACGATAATTTACATTTACAAAATGCCTTCGCTAACTGTCATTTACTCTATAATGATGCAGTAGAATTTTTATTAAACCCACCAAAAGATGTAGTCATAGAGCAAATTGCGCCGATTAAAGAATTAAAAAGCACTACTTATACTTATACCAATAAAACAATAATGAGTGATTATAGGTATGGGTTAGATAAGGGACTTTATTACTTAGGTGGGAAGCGAGAACAGGCATAAATGTCGTAGCTCGCACTTTGCTTAATGTGCTCAAGCAAGAATGCTCAAACTACGAGAAAAGGGAAGTTTTTCCTATCTTCACCTTATGAAAAGTAATAACCGCAGAAGATTTCTCCAAACTTTTGGAACGGGAATGGTCGGCAGTCTAGCCCTACCAAATTTGGCTATTAGAAAGAACGATTCCTCGCCAATTATTGATTTAACCAGTCAAAAAACCGACAATTCCGAGGCCTATTGGGAGTTGGTCAAAACACAGTTTGTATTTGCTCCTGAATTGCGCTATTTCAATAATGCTTCTTTAGGCGCATCTCCTATTTATGTGCAACGACATACTCAAAGCTGTCGAGAGCTGTTAGATGGATTTCCGTCAAAATATATGTGGGGTGGATGGAAAGACGAGAAAGAAAATACTCGGCAATTGGTCGCTGATTTATTAAAGGTGTCTAATGAAGAAATTGCCCTCATTCACAATACAACCGAAGGGATGAATCTGATTGCTAGAAGTTTTGATTTGCAGCCAGGCGATGAAGTGATTTTAGCAGACCATGAACATACAAGTGGCCGAGTTTGCTGGGAAGTTTTTCAAGAAACCAAAGGCGTTAAATTGGTACGCCCTACCCTACCTATTTTACCAGAATCCGTAGAAGAAATCGTCGAAGTTTATAGAAAAGCAATTACCCCTAAAACCAAAATCATTTCCATGTGTCACATTGTGAATACAAACGGGATGATATTACCTGTCAAAGAGGTTTCAAAAATGGCGCAGGAACGAGGAATTTTAGTTGCTGTAGATGGCGCTCAGTCGGCAGGAATGTTTGAGATTGATTTACACGATTTAGGCTGCGATTTTTATACTGCAAGTGCACATAAATGGATATTTGCGCCAAAAGGAATTGGTATTTTTTATGCTAGAGAAGAAAGTCAACATTACTTAAAACCATTAATCGTATGCAGAGGGCATAGGGATACAAGTATTCGACGATTAGAAAATTATAATACTCGAAACTTACCAGAATTATTAGGTTTAGGAGCTGCTGTAGAATTTTGTAATCAAATAGGCATCGAAAAAATTCATCAGCGGTCTTATGAGTTAAAAAATTATTTTAGGTCGAAAATAGCAGCAAATCCCGCTCTCAAATTAAAAACACCTGCACCTGATGATTTATCAGCTGCCATTCAAGTGGTAGAGGTCATTGGTCAAGAGGTTCGGGAACTAAAAGAAAAGCTTTGGGAGGAATTTCAGATTGATTGTCGTCCAATGAGTACCTTTGGTCTAAATGCGATGCGGATTTCTCTATCTATTTATATTACCAAAGCGGATATTGACTACCTTGTGGATGCGTTGATTTCTTTTACTAAATAATTATCGTTTTAACCCTTGGAGGGTTTGGAACCCTCCAAGGGTTTGCAGCAATGAAGTACTATTTCACTTTACAATATAGAATGCTTAATCGGCATCTTCGGGCATTCGGACTTTATCCGATTTTGGGCTATTTATTAGCAATCTTGCTTTTTATTGGTGGCTCTTTTTATATCTTTTCTAAAACGGAATATGCTGCTTACATCTACGCATTTTTCGCACTTTCTCCCCTTACTTTATTAAGCGAAACCAAACGAACGGACTTTCTAAAATCTTGTTTTCCAGCTAAAGATTATTTAAAAATCAGAATCGCAGAAAATCTATTGGTTACCTTACCATTCCTACTGTTTTTAGCTTTTAAAAATGAATGGTTAGTGCTTTTGGCGCTTGCATTAATAGCTGCTTTAATGGCACGTTTTCATTTTAATAATCAATTCAACTATACGCTTCCAACGCCTTTTTATAAACGGCCTTTTGAATTTATTGTCGGATTTAGAACGACTATTGGCGTGATAGGATTTGCCTACTTTCTCACGATTATGGGTATTTCTGTGGGAAATTTCAATTTAGGGATATTCAGTCTATTAGTCATTTTTCTGACCAGTTTCTCTTTTTATGCGCAGCCAGATAGTCAATTCTTAGTTTGGATATTCTCAAATACTTCTAGGTCTTTTTTGATAGATAAAATTAAAACTGGAATGGCTTATGTAACGGTTTTAGCTTTGCCAATTTTAGTAGGGTTGGGCTATTTCTTTCTAGAAAAATGGAATATTTTACTTGTTTTTTGGGGCTTGGGTTATCTTTATTTATTGACGATTATTTTAGCTAAATATGCTGCCTTTCCAAGAGCAATGAATTTACCAGAGTCTATATTTATTGTAGCAAGTATATTTTTTCCACCTTTTCTATTATTTGTCATTCCCTTTTTCTATCGTCGTTCTATTAAAAATTTAAATACTGTTTTGGCATGATAAAAATCGAACAGTTATCCAAATCATTTGGAGTAAAAGAAGTATTAAAAGCCATTAATTTGAGCTTTGAGAAAGGAAAGGTTTATGGTATTGTTGGGGCAAATGGTGCTGGTAAAACGACCTTATTCCGCTGTATAGCAGGCTTAGAAACACACACTGGACTTATTCATAGTGATAAACAACCTTTAAAAAATCATCTTGGTTTTTTACCGACGAATCCCTATTTTTTTCCAAAAATTACAGGCTGGGAGTACCTTCAATTGTTCTGTATCGCCAGAAAAATTTCCATTGCCAATTTTGACGAAAAGAACATCTTTGATTTACCCTTGAACCAATATGCTATCACCTACTCTACTGGAATGAAAAAGAAGTTGGCGATGACCGCTATTTTATTATTAAAAAATGATTATTTCATTTTAGATGAGCCATTCAATGGGGTGGACATTCAGAGTAATATAATCATTACAGAGTTGATTAAAAAATTAAAATCACTAGGAAAAACGATTATTATTTCGTCTCATATTTTTTCTACGTTGAGTACTACTTGTGATGAAATTCATTTATTAAAAAATGGTCAATTTGTAAGGAAAGTATTGCCTGCTGAATTTACGCTATTAGAGCAGGAAATGACGGACTTTACGGTTGGAGATAGTATTGATAAATTGGATTTAAGGTAGTCTATTTAACAGTTTTAGAACTTGGAGGTTTTGAAAACCTCCAAGGTCTTTTTTTTGTCAAAACTAATAATTCTGTATAACTGTCAACTAGGGTTCTTATCCTTTTTTCAACGCTTCCAAAATCTTCATCCCTGCTTCATTTTCGGGGTTTAACTCAATAGATTTCTCGTAGTTTTCAATTGACAATTTAGTATTCCCCACAGCTTTATAAGCTTCGCCCAAACTATCATATACATTCCAAGATTTAGGAAATTCCTGTACATTCCATTTTAAAATATCTATCGCTTTTTCAAGTTTTTCTTCGCCCAGGTAATAGTAACCAATATCGTTTAAAAGATATTCGTCTATCATGTCTGGTTTATCAGGGAACAGTGCTACATTTTTTTTGATAATTTCGACGGCTGCATCAACTTTATTGGAGGCTCTTAAATGAAAGGCAATCATCTTCATTTCATGCGCATTCAAATCAAAATTTGGGTTATGCTTATTTTGTTCAAACCAAGTCATAGCTGATTGTTGGTCTTGATTCATTAATTTATCTAAAAGTGTAAAAGCTGTAGACGTTTTAGGGCGGAACACCTTACCTCCTTTTATCACTGTCTTCTCCGTTAAAAAATATTCATAATTTTCAAAAGGGTCTTTTTCAAAAATAATTAAGTCTGCCTTTTTTCCCTTTTCAATCGAACCATATTCTTTATCCAGCTTCATAGCTTTATAGCCATTCCAAGTCGCTATTTGTAGAATGTCTTCGACTGGAAAATTGGCTTTCGCAAAAAGCATCAATTCGGATAATAAAGCACGTCCACCATGATTACAATCGGTACCAATTCGGAGTTTCACGCCTTTGTCATGGGCGGTCTTTGCAAATGCCATCATCGACTCAAAAGCATTTCCTAATTGTTCTCTTTGTAAGGGCGTATACTGATTTAAATTCGGCTCGTTTCTAATAGGGAAATAATTAAAGGAAGAGAAAAAGTCCGTCTTTCCAGCAGTAGAACCTAAGACATGCAGCGCCGTACTTAAAGTCGCATTTTCCTGACTCATTCTATCAAATAATCGATGTAATTGAGCAGTGTAAGCAGGTTCAGATTTGATATAATCGAAGAAAAAAGTCATGGAAGCCGTAAAATCATCAATCCCTTCGATGCCTTTTAAATCATATTTCTCATCCATCAACACCCAATGCTCATTATAAGCTAGAATACTTGGGCTAAGGGTAAAAAAGTGTTCAAAATTTCTGACACCAAAATCCATTGCTTTCCCTATTGTCACCACGTTATTATCTACGTGGGCATTAAAAGTGATGTCGTGCTTTTTGCCTTCTGCTATAATCGCTTTCATTTCGGGCGCACGTAATCTGGAATACAATTTCATGTATTTCAATCCCTTTTTGGCATATTCTTGTACTTTTTTAGCCGCAGCATCGGAATCCATAATTTCCAAATGATGCGGCGCAGGTCGCCTCCGTTCGTCCGAAATCATGGAACTGCCATTAATGAATAAATTCGGAAAATTAGGAGCCGGATTTTGTTGCCATTTAATCGTCTCATCCACCCAAGTATCCTTCTGTCCCATATCAATAATCGTCGTCGTGCCAAAATTGAGGTATTGCTGAGCTAGGATATTTTGATAAGTAGACTTTAAATCTTCCGTTAAATATTCGGGAATATTATTTCTGCTAAACTTAAAAATTCCTTGTAAATGGACATGGGTGTCAATAAAGCCTGGGGTTACTAATCGGTTATTTCCTTCAATGATGGTATCTGCATTAAAAGGTGTCGAGTTATCTATAATTTTTGCAATCTCTTCGCCTTCAATCAGGATGGTTCTATTGGCAGTGACAGTCTTCGTTTTACTATTAAATATTCTTACATTTTTAATAGCTAAATCGTAGGTATTTTTTTGAGTCGTAGGAACAGTCGAACAAGTCATCAAATTGATAGCAAGTAAAAAAAATCCAAAGTATTGGTTCATAACTTTTGTGTATTGTGGTGATTTTCTAAAATTGTTTAAAAGTATTAAAAGGGATAATCGAAATAGTTTTTTGCTAGCCATATAACTATTTGGACAGTCACTTAACTTATTCCAACACCTATACCAAAATTTTAAAACACTAACAATCAATTACTTACAAAAAATTACATCAAAAAAATATTTTACTACTTGTCCGAATCTGGACGAATCTTGTTCAAATATGGACGGAAGTCTATCAAGAGGTATTATTATTTTTTTATAAATGAGGGTCACCTTTCTAGCTTATCGCTATTAACAAGTAGGACTAAACGTAGTTCGTCAAAAAATTGACATTTAAGCTAGAAGCATTACAACTCATTTATTCCTACCTTTATCCTTAAAATAAACGGAGAATGAGTCAAATAAATATGAATGATGCGCTTATTGAACGCCTAAAGAAAGGGGAACAATCCGTCATTCGACAGTTATACCAACTAGCTTATCCAGAATGTGCCAGCTTTATTAAAAATAATAATGGTACTGGAAATGATGCAGAAGACTTTTTTCAAGAGGCTTTAGTCGTCATGTATAAAAATGTCAATAAGCCTGATTTTGAATTAAAGAGTCACATCAAGACTTACTTATACGCCATTACTAGAAACCTATGGTTGACAGAATTGCGAAAACGGTCAAAGAGTGGACTTAAATTAGTCATGGACGATAAAGACACCGACTACGTTTTATACCAAGAAGATACTTTGGTAGAAAAACAAGAAACGGAAAAAAAGCATGATTTAATCAGTGAAATGTTATTGCAAGTAAAAGGAGGTTGTAAAGATGTTTTAATTGATTTTTATTATAAAAAATTATCGCTCAAAGAACTTGCTGCTAAATATGATTTCACCATTCAGTATGCCAAAAAAAGACGCTATAAATGTATGGAAGCGTTTAAGAAACAAGTGAGAGAACAGTATGAATTAGTTGTAAGTGGTGAGTGATAAGTGGTGAGTAAATTAACTCTAAAACTTACTTATCAAGCTCATTACATCATTACCTTTTAACCTTCAATTATGGAAAATAAATTTAACATAGACGATATAGAAAATTTCCTCAATCAGGAAATGGATGCAGGTGAATTGGCTGCATTTGAAAAAGAAATGGCAGCGGATAAAGAATTAGCAGCAGAGG
>CALJVJ010000209.1 GCA_937974625.1 uncultured Saprospiraceae bacterium | reverse complement strand
GTAATCTATACTGAGTAATAAAAGTAATTGTTTACTTCACCACCCCGCTTCAAACAGAGCTTTTAAGTTCAGTTTTTTAAATGAGCACGATTTTAAAATTTTAAACAGATTTTTCAAATAAGCACGATGTTTTCCCCCTTTGAAGGGCTGCTGAGCTTTCTTTGAGAAAGAAAAAGCTAAGGAAAAAGGGGGATGTTTTTCGATAAACTAAAGGGTAACATCCCCCTAACCCCCTTCAAAAGGGGGAATTGCTCCGTGCAAACTAAAATCATTAGGAATAAACTTTAACCTGCCTGCCGGACAGGCAGGCATTTTGTCCCTTGTGAAACAGAACTTAACAGCCCTGCCCTTCAAAGGGGGAATTGCCTCGTGTAATCTTAAATCATTATTAGTAAACTTCAATATTTTAGCTCTTGAAAAACTAGGCTTTAGAACAAAGCATGCGATTCTTTGATTCCTATTCCCTCCAAAAAACTAGTTTCGTCTAAAAAATCACTTCTATTTTCCTAATTTTTACCATTTTAGCCTTTCGAATACTCCATTTCAATCATCAAAATCCTCGATTATGAAATCAGTCATCCTAAAATTTAATTGGCTAAACCTGTTTATAGCCCTTATTGGCTTCAACGTTTACGCCCAAGATAGCAACCTTTCTGGAGAATGGAAGGGCGCCATAAAAGTCCCAGGAATGAACTTGCCTATTGTTCTTGATTTTCAAAAAGAAGGAGGCAAATGGACAGGTAATTTAGACATCCCCGTCCAAAGAATCGTGGATATGGAATTGGCAGATTTGAAAGTGGACGGTAACAATATATCCTTCAAATTGCCCGAAGTGCCAGGCAGTGTTTTCTTTAAAGGCGCTTTACAAGCCGATAACCAATCAATTATTGGGGACTTTATGCAAGGTGGCGCCACCCTTGTTTTAGATGTACAAAGAGAAAGCAAGGACGATAAGGCAAAATTAGCAGCCGCTATCGAAAAAATAAAACAATTAGCCGATTCCGCCCTTATCAAATCTAAAGTACCGGGCTTAGGTTTTGGAATTATTAAGGATGGGAAAGTCATTTTAGCAGAAGGATTTGGGTTTAAAGATGTGGACACCAAAACAAAAGTGACTGCAAATACGCAATTTGCCATTGGTTCCTCCTCTAAAGCCTTTACGACTATGGGATTATCGCTTTTGGAAGATGAAGGGCTGCTAGATTGGGACAAACCTGTTCGCAGTTATATCCCTGAATTTGAGATGCACAATGATTTTGCTTCTAAAGAAATGACGCCTGTGGATTTGGTTTGTCATCGGTCTGGATTGCCTCGACATGATTTTCTATGGTATGGTTCTCCCCTTTCTCGAACGGAATTATTGACTAAAATAAAGTACTTAGAACCAAGTGCGCCGTTTAGAACCAAATTCCAATACCAGAATTTGATGTTCCTAACTGCTGGTATCGTCACAGAAAGAGTGAGTGGGCGAAGTTGGGAAAGCTTCATCGGCAATCGCATCTTTAGAGAATTGGACATGAATGATTCTAATTTCTCAGTTGATAAAATGCAGTTGGCAAAAGATTATGCGATGCCTCATGGTAAAAACGATGATAAAGTAATTGGCATTCCTTACAGAAATATAGATGCGATTGGCCCAGCAGGGTCGATAAACTCTACCGTCAATGATATGTTGAAATGGGTGAAGCTTCATTTAAATGATGGAAAGATTGGAGACAAACGAATGGTAAGTTCCAAAAACCTTAAGAAGATGCATAGCCCACATAAGGTGATTGAAAGTTTTCGAGTGACGGACTTTCCTCAATTTCACAATCCTTCATATGGATTAGGTTGGTTTATTTACGATTATGATGGTACGCTTGTGGTGCAGCATGGAGGGAATATTGATGGCTTTTCTGCTTTGGTTTACCTGCTGCCAGAAGAAAATATAGGTATGGTTTTACTGACCAATTTAAATGGCAATCCGGTACCGGGATTATTAGCCAATTATGCTACGGACATTTTATTGGATAAAGAAGCAGTAGATTGGTTTACCTTAATTATGGGAGAAGAACCTAAGGAAGAGGAGGAAAAGGACGAGGACGAGCCAACAGAAAATAGAGTTGCCCATACAAAACCAAGTCACGATTTAGCAGATTATAGTGGCACTTTTGAAGATGAAGGCTATGGAATCGTAAAAATTGGGTATAAAAACAAGCAATTAAGCTTACAATATAATTCCTTCGATTTGCCATTAACGCACTGGCATTATGATGTATTTAAAGCAAAAGACGAGCAATTAGACCTTGAAATTCCCGTTCATTTTCAAATGGACATGGACGGAAGCATCACCAGTTTGAACATTCCTATCGAACCTGCTGTTGATGCTATTAGCTTTGTGAAACAAGCACCCGACCAATTAACTGACCTCAACTTCTTAAAAAAGCTAGAAGGAGATTATGATGCCGATGGTTTGTTGATTAAAGTCAGATTGGAAGGTAAAAAATTAGTGATGTCTCCAGCAGGTCAACCCGCTTTGGAATTGGTACCTTTCAAGGACACCTCTTTTAAACCTAAAGACTTGAAGGGATTTGTTTTTGATTTTGTAATGGGCAAAGATAAAGCGAAAGAGATTGTTTTGAACCAACCTAATGGGGTGTTTAAGGCTAAGCGGAAATAGGTTGATTTTAAAGAAAATACTAATCGTTGGTGCGAGGCTGTGCCTCGTTCCTAGTATTAAGCTGCCTCTGGCAGTTATATCTTTTGCTGGTAGAGGCAGCTTAATGCCTAACTTGAGGCGAAGCTTCGCGCTAACTTCTTCCAAAATTAATGGAGTCTAGCAACCCAACATAATACAATTAATGCGACTACTTTTTTTATGCATATTAATTTTGGTTTTTGATTTGGTGGCTTTTCAACCATTTCAATTAGCCATTAGTGATTTTTCTCCAAACACCATTTTAGGCTTAACAATAGCCTACTGGTCTGTATTTGTAGGTCTAGTGAGCTGGTTAGGTTATCACAGTTCCAATCTATCCAAAGTCAATAGTTCTGGTAATTTCACAGTTATCAGGTCAATTTTCTACTTATTTTATTTTGCCAAATTTTTATTAATCTTCTTTACTTTAGCTTTTTCATTGATAATGCTCTTAGTAAGTGGGATTGTGTATTTGCTTCCAAACTTCGATTTTTCTAATAATTATTCGGTACTTTTTGCAAAAACCAGCATCTTAATGAGTGGAATCCCGCTCCTTGTAATGATTTATGGCATTTTAAGAAATCGACATCGATATAAAGTACATCAAATACAAGTACCGATAAAAGGTTTGCCAAAAGGCTTAAGTGGCTTAAAAATTGTACAAATTTCTGATATACACGCTGGAAGTTTTACCGACATAGAACCTTTAAAAAAGGGAATCGAGTTAATTAATCAAGCGAAAGCAGATTTAGTATTTTTCACTGGCGACTTAGTCAATTCGGTGGCAACAGAAATTGAGCCGTATACTTCCGTTTTTAACAAAATAAAAGCTAAATTTGGCGTCTTTTCAGTTTTAGGTAATCATGATTATGGTGATTATGTTAGGTGGCCTTCAAAAGAAGCTAAGATTTCCAACTTAAATCGCCTAATCTCTACACAAAAACAGATGGGATGGCAATTGTTGATGAATGAAAATCGTTTAATTACTGTAAATGAGGAAAAAATTGCGATAATTGGGGTAGAAAATTATTCAGGGAGTCCTAGATTTGCGAAATATGGACAACTGGATAAGGCGTATAGTGGCAGTGAAACAGCAGGTTTAAAATTATTACTTTCGCACGACCCATCTCATTGGGATGCACAAATAAGAACCGATTTTCCTGAGATAGACATTACCTTTTCTGGGCATACACATGGTGCACAATTTGGGATAGAAATCGAAGGTGTTTTAAAATGGAGTCCGATTAAATATGTTTATAAACAATGGGCTGGATTGTATCAAAAAGGGCAACAATATTTATATGTCAATCGAGGGTTTGGCTATTTAGGCTACCCCGGCAGAGTTGGCATTTTGCCTGAAATCACAGTCATGGAATTGCAAATTGCACCTTAAGTAGTCCGTCAACTTAGTTCACTAAAAATTAAAGCTAATTAATTGACTTTATTCTGAGGAGATTGGTGTTTACAGACCTCCAAGTTCTGTAAGGACTTCTCAAACGATTTAATTTAGAATTTACAGTGTACTTAAGAGCAAAAATTTCTTTGCCCGCTATTTTTCTTTAAAAAACATATATTTGTTCAAAAAACGGCAGTATTATATGCGTATTTATTCTTTATTCTTTGGAGCTCTATTTTTAAGTTTATTGTCTTGTGGAGGTGATGGTGTTGCAGAACAGCAAAATCTATTAATCGGACATTGGGATTTGGTAGAAGGCTCAAGAAATGGCAAAGTTACAGAATCACTCAGAGGTACTTATTTTGAGTTTACCTCGGAAGGGAAAATGTCTACCAATCTTCCTATCAAAGGAGGGATAGATAGTCCTTTTGTAATTGAAAATGGAGAAATCGTACAAACCATTATTAATGATTTGCATATCAAATATAAAATAGTGGAATTGACTCCAAAAGCTTTAAAACTAACGACTACTCTTCGGAGTTTTGACTTTATTTTTTCTTTAGAAAAAGGCATTAAAGAGGGGGATGCACTTAGTTTGGTAGAAGAAAATACGAAAAAGTAATTTAGGTACAAGTAAAAAAATCCGTTGGTATTCATCCCTTTTCTTATTTTGTCAAGGATGATTGCCAACGGATTTTTACTTTGAGTTATTTAAATATACTAAAATAAGTCTTGCCATAGGTCCGCATATTATCAAACCTTGGATGGTCTTTAAAATCATGATTAGGGTTATGTTCCATCACAAACCAACCGTCTTTTTTCAGTAAATCATGTTCGAAAATTTTGTCTGGAATCGTCGGCAAAGTAGGCAAAGGATATGGTGGACCTGCAAAAATATAGTCGTATTGTTCCGTCGCACGTTCAATAAATTTGAATACATCCGCTCTAACAATATTGATTTTATCTTCTATTTTTAAAATCTCTGAAGTCTTTTTTACAAAAGCTATACAACCGCCAAACTTATCTACATAGGTAACATCCTCACAACCTCTAGAAATAAACTCATAACTATGGTTTCCAGTCCCTCCAAAAAGGTCTAAAACCTTTATTTCATCAAAATAAAAACTGTTATTAATCACATTAAACAATCCTTCTTTTGCGAAGTCTGTTGTAGGCCTAGTGGGCCAATTTTTCGCTGGAGGAAAGAATTTTCTTCCCTTAAATTCTCCGCCAATTATACGCATAAATTAGTTGTGAATGATGAGTGGTTAGTGGTTAGCAAGTCGGATTTACCACTCACAACTAACCACTAACAACTATTATTTATTTTTTTCAAAGGTCAAAGAAACGGAGTTTATACAATATCTCAAACCCGTAGGTTCAGGACCATCAGGAAAAACATGACCTTGATGTCCTTCACATCTTGCACAAACCACCTCTACCCTACGCATTCCATAGCTATTGTCTACATGTTCAATAATATGAGATTTATCAATTGGCGTGTAAAAACTTGGCCAACCTGTACCCGATTTAAATTTTGTATCAGAGCTAAATAACGGCAATTGACAGCCTCTACATTTATAGACCCCTTCTTTTTTATTATCCCAAAATTCACCTGTAAAAGCACGCTCTGTCCCTTGTTCTCTAAGTACATTAAATTCTACTGGACTAAGAAGGGCTTTCCATTCTTGAGCAGTTCTTTCTACCTTTTTCAAGGTATCTCCAGTTTCATTAACAATAGGTCCAGTATTGCTCATATTATCACTTAATTGTTTGGTAGGATTACAAGAGAAAGCTAAATTGCTAATGCAAAAAATAGCTAAGCAAGTAATCCAGCTCCATTTTTTATGGTTAATCATATTCCTATTAATTAGTTTATAGTTTATTGAGTAAATAAATTAGCACCTTTAGCGTGTAATACCTACATAGAATGCCAAAATAGGAAGATATGTTTTTATTAAAAAAGAAATTTGCAGAAAAAGGTATTAGATAGGACGAATTAAAATGTGGTTAACATGCCTTTAGGGTACAAAAT
Organism: uncultured Saprospiraceae bacterium; assembly: GCA_937974625.1. Classification (GTDB taxonomy): domain Bacteria; phylum Bacteroidota; class Bacteroidia; order Chitinophagales; family Saprospiraceae; genus JAFMDF01. The sequence continues at coordinate 14,735 of CALJVJ010000209.1, read as the reverse complement.
TTACAGCCTAGGAGCATTAATATATTCAATGATAACAGATAAAATCTATTTATTCTTATCCAATAAAGGATAGACATTATTCCGTTCATCGCATTCCCAAAGTGCCTGATAATCATCTATTGAAAGAATAAAATAAGGCATGTACCTCGTTTTTTTGCGAGATTCTACCTCAAAAGAACCAGAAAAACTTTCTTGTGGCATCAATACACCATTTTTATCATCCATCCCTCCTTCGATAAACGCACCACCTAAGATTAAATCACCTCTAGATAATTTGGCCGTTCCAGAGGCATAGGCACGAATAGCTACATTGTCATCCGTAGCCTCCGTTTCTCCAAACATTGCTGCGGGCCCTTCCCCATAATTGGTAATTTTGAAGGCCAATTCAACAGATTTTCTAGACCGTTTGATAACAAATACCGTATCCAATTTTAAATCAGGACAAAGAGAAAAATCATAAACTACTTTTGTATCAGGGACTTCTTTTTCCTTAGCTGATTTTATGGCTTTCTTTTCTTTTTCACCACTTTCGGCTAATTGGGCTTGGGATATATTAAATTTTAGTTCGAAATTACTAGAAATTTTTCCTACCTCTAAGCTAAATTTCTTTTTTAGTAAAGCTCGCTCTAAAGAATTGGTATAGCCTGCTAATCCATTGTCCTCCAATGTTTTATCGTATTGAATAACGACATTTGGTCCTGTGGAATTTGCGGGCAATCGCACTTTTTCCCGACCAGTATTAATCAAGGTACAGCTTATCTTACGTTGATTTCCTTTGGATTTGGTTACCTTAATACTTGTCAATTGAAGTCGATAACCTTGATAATCTTTTTTGGAAGGAATGATGGTATCTTGAACAAGGGGAGCAGCTTGCTTTGGTGAGGCACAAGCAATTAGTGCTAAATTACTTAATGAAAAGAAGCAAATAAGTAATTTAAAAGAAAGATTTTTTCCGTAATTTCCCTTAATAAAGGTCATTTATATGATTTTCTAAATAGTGTTATTCTCTGAACATTTCCAATATACAACCTAAAACACTCGTCCTCAATTTTTTATAAAAATCTTAACTATAAACTTAATGTAAAAACCGTGCCTTTTCCTAGGACCGAGTTAACTTCTATGTTCCCTTTATGCAAACGCATTATTTGCCGAGATAAACTCAAGCCAATTCCACTACCTTCTTTTTTAGTAGTAAAAAATGGAATAAAAATTTTATCTAAAACATCCTCTTTAATCCCTTTGCCATTGTCTTGAACTTCGATAATTGTTTTCCCTTCATTGTTTTTAATCGCTCGAATTTCAATTTTAGGATTTTCAACTTCTCTCGCCGCTTCTATTCCATTTTTGAGTAAATTAATAATTACCTGTTCTATCAATTCTACATCTGCGATAAAAACTACCATATTGGCAGGAAATTGAAGTTCCAATTCAACCCCATATTTTTTCAAAACAGGTTTAAACAAGATATGAATCCGTTCCAATAGTGGTTGCGCTTCCACCAATTGGAATTTTGGCGGTGGGATTTTAGTTAAACTTCTATACGTTTCCGTAAAATGTAGGAGTCCTTCACCCCGCTTTTGAATGGCATAAATACCATCTCGAATATCCTCCATTTCTTCTTCGTCTAAATCTCTATCCCTATCTTCAATCAAGCCATTGATAGAAGACGCTAATGAGGTAATAGGCGTAACAGAATTCATGATTTCATGGGTCAAAATACGAATTAACTTTTGCCAAGCATCTAATTCTTTTTCCTCTAATTCCTTTTGAATATTTTGAAAAGAAATCAATTTATAGGGGATTTCTCTGAGTTTAAAATCTGCCACACTGACGGAAAGTTCTAATAATCGGTTTTGCACCGTCATTTTTATCATTTCATTTTGCCCGCTTTCTAATCCAGTAATTAACTTATATAATTCAGGAAATAATTTTTCTACTGCGGCAAAATCTTTTAAATAAGGTTTTCGCAATAATTCTTTCAAGGCTTTATTCATCAAAACCACTTCCTGTTCTTGGTTGATACACAGCAATCCTGTGTTCACATGCTCAATAATCGTTTGCAAATATTGGTGATTGGCCACCTTTTCCGCCTTAATATTTCGAAATTTGGTCGTAATTAAATTGAAGGCTTCGTATAATTTCCCAAAGGAAGTTCCTTTATGATACCCCGAATAAGTAGCCGAAAAATCTTCATATTGAATCCCCATTAAAAAGGCGGTAAAATCTTCATTGGTTTTATCCATATAATTCATCGTATCCCAAAATAGAATAGCGGCAATGACCAATAAAATAAAGGTGGTAACATAAAAGTTGGTGTAATACATGCAATAAAAAAAAGCAAGCATGACCAACACCAAAGAAATTTGACGTATAGCTACATTAACTTTAAAGTTTTTAAACATCTTGGTGAGCTTTTGAACTAGGAAAGTTCCTCAGTTTTAAGTGATTTCTACACCAAAGGTAAGATTAAATTAAGGAGAATTTTAATTTCGGAAAGAATATGTTAGTCTCGTAATTGCTTAAAGGCTAACATTAGAATAATGAGCATAATAAGTACCGCTAAAATAACCATTGGCGTACCACCCACACCTGCCATATTATCAACTAATCGCTTAGCTAGAACGACGACAAAAATCAACAATAGAGGAATACCGATAAACTGCTTTAATGTCATAATGGATTGCAAGTTCAAGATGCAAGTTCAAGAATCAAATTCAAGAATCAAAAAAAATTCTAAATGAAGTTTATACCTTCAACCTACAAACAAGACTAACTTAATGCCAGTTTTACAAAAAAGCAATTTTATTGTCGTCGTGCGACCAATTAATACTTACCACTTCGTTTATCTCCTTTTTTTCGTCGAGCCTTTTGTTTTTCTCGTCTACGCGCTATCCGTTTTTCATTCGCTCGATTCACTTTGGTATTTTTCAATTTTTTCTCGTGAAAGGCGCCCTGTGACTGGCTCATGTCTGGGCTTGGGAGGTAGTTTTTCTGAGCAGGTTCAATTCGTTCTTCGGGAATCAGTTCCGCAGAAATTTCTATGGATTCGGGTAAGGGAAGCATTGGAATTTCCATATTCATCAAGGCTTCAATGGCTTCTTGGTTGGGTACTTCTAATTCAGTAATAAACGTAATGGAATGTCCTGCCTTTTCTGCACGACCAGTTCTACCGATTCGGTGAATGTAATTGGTTGGCACTTCGGGTGTATCAAAATTGATAACATGAGAGACATCCGATATATCTAAACCCCGAGCCATAATATCGGTTGAAATTAGTGCTTGATAATCTCCATTATGAAAATGCTCAACGGTTTTTAGTCGGTAATTCTGAGATTTATTAGAATGTATGACCCCAATTTTTTCTTTGAATTCCTCGTGTATTAATTCAAACAAACGGTCAGCTTTCTTTTTAGTATCTATAAAAACCAACACTTTGATTAAGGATTCATCCGTATTTAAAAGATGCTTTAATAAGTTAACTTTTGTATAAAAATTAGGAACAGCATAGCCTGATTGAATGATTTTTTCCAATGGGGTACCGTGTGGTGCTACCTCAATTTTAGCAGGCCCATCAAAAAAATCAGCTACTAATTTGGCTACTTCTTCTGAAAGAGTGGCAGAAAACAATAAATTTTGTCGCTTTGGAGGGAGTACATCTAAAATATTTTTTAGCTGTGGTCTAAAACCCAAATTCAACATTTCATCTACTTCATCAATCACCAGTTTTTTGATAGACCGTAATTTTAAGGCGCCTGTATAAGCCAAATCTAATAAACGGCCTGGTGTAGCCACTAAAATATCTAAGCCCTCTAAAACGATGATTTTCTGAGTGTTCATATTTGTCCCCCCATATACCCCTCCAACACGAATATTGATATACTTGGTCAATTTTTCAATTTCTCCAACCATCTGCACTACTAATTCTCTAGTTGGTACAACTATCAATGTTCGCGGTGCCTTATCTTTCGTAAACTTATGTTGCCGAATAAGCGGCAATAAAAATGCAAAAGTCTTACCAGTACCCGTTTGAGCTACGCCAACCACATCTCTACCAGACATAATCACCGAGAAAGCATCTCTTTGAATAGGTGTCGGATGAAAATACCCCATATCAGCTAAAGCATTCAACAGGGGTTTATTTATATTTAAATCTTCAAATGTCATTTATTGAGTTCTATTCAAACGGACGATTAATCTGTTTTACAAAAAAATGCAAAAATAGGACTTAAATAACAAAGGGAACTGAAAATTTAATCATTTCCGAATTTATCCTGCTATGCCCAATACGCTTCACCCATTGTAAAACATCAGTTTGTCACTCATTAAACATCCACTTCTTGACTCCATTGGCTTAAAACATTACCTTTGCAGCCGCAATGGAAAAAGTGACCTATCAATATCTTGGATTAAAAGATTATCAAGCAGCATGGGACTATCAAAAGTCGCTGTCTAGAGAGGTAATTGACCGTAAGTTAAAGAATCGACATTTAGCTGCTACAGACCCTGCCTACGAGGTACCCAAACATTATTTATTGTTTTGCCATCATCCAGCCGTTTATACCTTAGGTAAAAGTGGGTCAATGGATAATTTGTTGCTCAATGAAAAAGAATTGGCTGCGGAAGAAATTGATTTTTATAAAATTAATAGAGGCGGAGACATTACTTTTCATGGACCGGGGCAAATAGTTGGTTATCCAATATTTGACTTGGATTTATTTTTTACCGATATTCATAAGTATGTTCGGTATTTGGAAGAAGTAATCATTCGAACGCTGGACGATTATAGCATAATTGGCACAAGAATAGATGGGTTTACAGGTGTTTGGATAAAAGGAGTAAATGGTGGGCCAAATCGAAAAATTTGTGCCATTGGGGTACACTTAAGTCGATGGGTGACCATGCATGGATTTGCTTTTAATATTAATACAGATTTAAAATATTTTAATTATATCGTTCCTTGTGGTATTAATGATGCTGATAAAACAGTTACCTCATTAGCCAATGAACTGGGTCAAAAAGTGAATATCAATGAAGTAATGGAACGGGTAAAATTTCATTTTTCCGAATTATTTGGATTTGAATTCGCAGCAGAAAGATAAGTGGGTAATTAGAGGTTATTAAAGGTAGTTCGAAGTTATTTAAAATTTACAATTGACTTTCAATAAATCATATCTCCCCCTATTTATCCAAGAATTATCCAAGAATTATCCAAGGAATGGTTCAATAATGTATTTACATTCTTGTACTTGTTTTTTTTTCCTTTTACTGTGGTAAACTATCGGAACGTCGATACTAGCATCGCCTACGTTTTTTGCATGGTATAAGAAAAAAATAACTGCGTATAAAAACGCAATATATTAGTGTACTATTCCCAAGAACTAAAAATTAAATAAGATGATGAAAGATATTCCTAATTTTAGGGTAAAAGATTTAGCAATTGCTATAGTTCCGAGACATGAAGATGATGAATTATGGGACGTTTATATCATTAATTTTAAAGAAAGCGCCATAGGAAGTGTATTTGTCAATTCAAGAGGCTATGGGGAATTAGATGGGGAAAAAATTCGAACTACCACACTGCGGCATTTTTTCGAAGAAATAAATGGCAATGCCATGGAACAGATTGAGCCTATTCAAATGGAATTATTTGAATTAACCAATGAGTATTGGGTTAGTTTTATGTATGAAGGGCACATGTATGACAAAAAATATGTCTTTGTGAAAGGCAGTATAGATGAAATGAATTTTACAACCATTCCACATCTAGAACGCAAAGGAGTCATGATAAAATAGAGGGCATCGCTTTAAAATAGTCCATATCCAATTTGTAAAATACTATACTTTTCTTCGCTTTTCTACCTATACATTTTAGGAATACTTATTTTTACTACATATTTGAAAAAGTAAGTCCTACTTCATCAGTAAATACCGCCCATTTTGGAAGAACTTATAGAAGAACACGATAGCATAGATTTGAGAAGTAAGGCTTTTCAAGAAGTTTTAGGAGAACCGCCAAGTTGGTTGCAACGTTGGGGAATCACCGCAGTATTTGTTGCTTTTATTTCTTTATTCGTTGTTGGTTATTTTTTAGAGTACCCAGAAACAGTCACTGCCTCTATCAAATTAGAAACCGCTAATCCCCCTATTGAAGTTGGAGCAACCGCTATTGGCACTATTACAGATTATCTCCCCGAAGATACTTTGATTGAGCAATTTACGGAAATTGCTAGAATAAGCGATAATTCAGGTGATTTTAATACCATTATTGAACTCGCAAAAGAATTAGATACGCATACACCTGACAATAAGGTATTACCAAATTTAAATAGATTTGAATTTAGTAAAATTGGTTTTTTGCAAAATGATTTATTTGAATACCTTCAATTAATTAGAGGAAATAGCAATGCTGGAAATAATTTTCAAAATCAAGCAATCAGCATATATAATCAGAATATAGCAGCAATTAAGCAAGAGATTGTAGAGTTAGAAAGTCGAATTCAGTCTAAAAAAGAAGCGCTGGAAGCTATACCAAAAAGAAGAGAAGTACTAAAAGAGGCCTATGGAAAAAGTAAGGATAATAAAGAAATTGCTGCTATTGCTCAGCTAAATAGCGAAAAGGATAGAATAGAGGGTGATATCACCATTAATGAAGGGTTAATCACCCAGAAAAAGCGAAATATTAAAAAAGAAGAATTAAGAGTATCAGAAATTAAAAGTGGTTTAAAAGGTACCCTAAGCGATAGACAAAACCGAATAGAATTAAGCCTTAAAAGATTAAAAACTGAGGTAGAAGCTTGGAAAAACCAACACATTATCAAAGCACCGATAGCAGGAACACTCTACCATTTGAATAAATTGAAAGCTAAAGAATTTTTAATTGACAAAGGGGATAAAATATTCTCCATTGTCCCGTTAGGCTCGCAAGATAGTATAGAAGGAAAGATGTACTTAAGAAGTGAAGAATCTTTAAAAGTAAATACTGGGCAAAAAGTAAAAATCAAATTTGACGCCTATCGTCCTGCAGAGTTTGGCTTGTTAAATGGAGTGGTAACGGACAAAGCGACCATACCTCAAAACGGTCAATATCAAATCACGGTAGCAGTGGAAAAAGATTTAATAACCACAAAAGGAAAACCAGTTCCATTCGAACATCAAATGCTAGGTGAAGCAAAAATAATAACAAAGGACCGTCGATTTACAGGTATTATTTTCGACCAGTTTATAGAAATGTTGAATCGATAAAATTGCGAGGTAAATAATAGTTTTTTCAGGCTTTTCTGGGTGCTAATGTTTTAGTGAATTTATGTGCCGCACCTCTACCCATTTTCTTTACCTCTGAGGATTTAGCCTTAAATTCTTCTTTTAAAAAGTCTATTCCTTTCTCCATATAAATCTTTCCACAAGTAAAAATATCAATCGCCGCATAACCGTATTCTGGCCATGTATGAATCGTCAAATGGCTTTCCTTGATAATAATAACTCCAGAAACACCTAATGGATTAAAATGATGAAAATTGCTTTCAACAATAGTTGCTTCCATGGCACGAGCAGCCTCATTCATTTTATTATCAATAAAAATAGGGTCACTTAATAGCTCGGCTGGACAATCATATAACTCTAATAAATAATGCTTACCTAAATATTTCATTGACAATATTTTAATCAGACATTTGAATAGAATGTAAAACTAACCACCTTAACAATGGTCAAATAATATTTATTATTATTTAACTTCACTTTAATTCTTTTCGCATTGGAATGTTACCATTTAACAAACGTTAATTCTTCTTCTCCTTGCTAAACTCTTGCCAATCTTCTAAAAAATAATGAAGTAGATTTGGGGAGTCTAATTGATTAACGTCTAAAGCACCTGGATTACTCATGTCTTTAGCAAAGAAAAACATTTTTTTAACTAAATCTGGCTCTAAATACCGAGTTGGTAAAGGCGTATTAAAAGTTTGGGGAGTCAACGTTAAGTTAGACGCTAAGATAAATCCCCAGTCACCAAAGGAGGGTACATAAGTATGAAAAGGGTAAATATTTTTGAATCCACTAGCAGCAATAGTTTCTTTTATACACCAAAATGCATTCCGAGTATGAAATGGACTAGAGGCTTGGGTCGCAAAAACACCATTTGGAGTCAAATGGTTTTGTATGAGTTTATAAAAAGAAGTACTGTAAAGTCTAGCTAAAGCGTCATTGGAAGGGTCTGGTAAATCTGCAATAATAACATCATACAGAGATTCAGATTCAATTAAAAAAGTCATTGCATCATGCGCTACGGTGGTCACCTTTGGATTCAATAGTGAAGCAGCGTTTAGGTTTTTTATGTGAATATTTTCCTTAGCTAAATTAAACACAGCTTCATCTAAATCTATGATGGTCACTGTCTCCACTTCTGGAAATTTCAAAACTTCTCTTGCTAAAAGCCCTTCTCCTCCTCCTAAAATCAAAATATTCTTTTTATAAGGAGCATTTAATAAGGGCAACATTCCTAACGTCTCGTGGTATCGATATTCATCTATCGAAGAAAACTGAATAATTCGATTGATATACAATCGAATATCCTTTTTATTTTTTGTTACAACTAAATGTTGATAAGGGGTTTGTTTAGAATAAACCACACGGCTGGTGAAAAAACTATCTTCCCAATGTTTTAATAATTTTCCTGAGAAAGTAGCTAAAACCATGAAAAAAGCCAAACAACCAACCGCTAATAATTCTAATTGCTTCTTTCGCTTATCTTTATCATTTTTGGTAAAATACCAATATACCAATAACCCTAATCCTATATTTATTAGACCAAAAACAATAGAAGTTCGGAAGGTTCCCAGATAAGGCAATAGAAGGAAAGGAAATAATAAAGTAGCAATCAAAGCACCTATATAATCCAAACTAAGGACGTAGGCTAAATTTGAATTTAAAGGGTAATTTTCTTTTAAAATTCTAACTAAAAGAGGAATTTCAAATCCTGTTAAGGTACCAATTAGGAAAGTTATAAACAGCATGGCAAATTGGTATTCCATTGGGCTCATCCGGTCAAAAACGAAATACAAAATCGGCACACTTGCCCCACCAACTAAGCCTAATATTAATTCAATTTTGACAAACCATTCTATTAATTCATGCGCCAAAAACTTTGTTAAATAAGACCCAAAACCCATTGCAGCCATATAGACACCAATCGTTAGCGAAAATTGCATAACACTATCTCCTAGAAAATAAGAAGAAGTAGTACTAATTAGTAATTCGTATATCAGGGAACAAAGACCAGCAAAAAAAATGGTGGTAAAGAAAAGTAAATTTTCCGAACGAGTCGTTTCGGTGTTTTCCATTAGGTAATATTTAATTAAAATCTAAAATTCAATCAGCAAAAGTAGCTAAGTACACTGTAAATTATTAGTATCAACATCCAGTTCCGAGTTAATAAAAATCAGAGTTAAAACATATCACTTTAACCTTTTATTTTAACTCGGAAAAAGAGTAACTCGGAACTAGATGTTGACGAATTACCGGACACTATTAAATGGACTAACCATTAAGATACGACGAAAAAGTTATCATTTATTCATCCATTTTTTCGAAAAAAATTGTAACTATTCATTAAAACAATAAATACTTCTTTCTTTCAACCATTTAATTCATATGAGTGCATTTAAGTTTCTGCACTATAAGTTTAAAGGAGCTTAAATATCTAAATGGTAAATATAATGCTAGGTATCATATGTACTGAACAGCAACAAAAAATTTAATAAAAGTGAAATATATAAATAAATAGCAAAATTGTTCATTTAATGTCAGAATTAAAAAATGTGGGCTTATATTTGCCTAACTTCTCTATAGAAAAAATACAAAAAATAACCCTATTAAAACACCGTCATTCTTGTCACTTTAGCAAATTTCGGGAATAGCAGTATAATTTGCGACTCCTTATTAATTGAATATTTTAAAAACCAAATCTTTTTCAAATGAAAAAACTATCATTTCTAAAGTATGCCTTTTACGCTGTATTCGCCATTGCCTTACTTTATAACTGTGGCGATTCCAGTTCAGAAGTAGAATACGAAGAAGTTGTTTTACCAACAGAAGGGTTAATTACTGTAGTAAAAGAAGTAGAACCTGAGCAGTTTAAAATTGAAGATGAAGTAACCATTCCAAATACGGAAGAGAGTTTAATCGTTGCCAATTATTTAGATGAAACTTCGGATACCTTCACGTTAGCGGAAGCACGATTAATGGAAGCCAATGGCTACCCAGGTAGAAGTGGTTCAGTTATGAGAGCAGCATCTTATGGCTTTTTTGGTTACATGATGATGCGAAATATGAGCAGTGCCCGTAGACCACAACAAGGGGCTTATACTAGCAAATCTGCCTACGACAAAACAAGCAAGACAGCTGGACAAAAATTAAATCAATCTGCTTCAAGAACTCGACGAGTAAAGCCTAGTACTGGAAAATCTGGCTATGGAAGCGGTAGCAAATCAACCCGTTCTTTTGGTGGATAATCGACTCATTTATACAGAAGGCCTTTATTCTAATGTCTTAAAAAGAGAAGGGCTTAATTGGTTACAAGATGGAGAAAACGCAGATTACCTAAGTAATGTGTTTGTCCGAATTTCTCAAAATGAGTTAGACGCTTTTAAAAAAGTAGCCATTGAATTGACCGACTTAGGTATCATTGCTGCCAAAAAAATCGCTACTAATGAGTTATGGGAAGAAGCTGGTATTCCAGAAAATGCCATCGAAATAGTCAATTATTCGCTGAAACACGAACTAGAAATGCACCTGCTAAATCGTTTTGATTTTGCAGGTGGCATTGATGGTTTGCCCATTAAATTAATAGAATTTAATGCTGATACTTGTTCCTTAATGCCCGAAACAACCATCGTGCAAGAAGAACATTGGATACAGGAACAGTACAAACTTTCCGACCGACCTTTCAATGAATTGGTTCAATCACTAACGGAACATTTTAAAAAAATAATCAGGATAAATCCAAAAAAGGATAAAACATTGCTGGTTTCTACTTTAGATTTTGAGGAAGATTTAATCAATGTAGAAGTCATCGTCAAAGCTGCCAAAAATGCAGGTTTTGAGGAAGTCCAATTGATGCCGTTAGATAAGATTATTTTTTCTCCAGACGAAGGTATTTTCATTGAATTGAATCAAGAAAATTATAGACGATACGACTTTTTCTACAAATTTATCCCATGGGAATTCATCGCTTACGAAGAACCCGAATTGATGGATATTTTAACAGCAATTGTCGTTAATGAATTAGCTATTGTTCTAAATCCAGCCTTCACCATGCTATTGCAATCCAAAGCGATTTGTAAATTCATGTATGACCACGAACCTAATAATCCTCATTTATTAAAAACTTCATTTGAGGCTAGTGATTTTCCTGATAATAAATATGTCAGCAAGCCTATATTTGGCAGAATGGGTGAAAATATCGCCTTTTATGACGGTGCTACGGAGCCTGAATACCAAACAGAAGGAGACTACGAAGATTTTGATAAAGTGTACCAAGAACTCGCTGAATTCAACGAGGATAGAAAAGAACATCGATACCAACCAAGTATATTTTATACCAATGAACCATGTGGCATGGCGATTCGTCGGCAAGATGATTTGATTATTGATGACGATGCGGAGTTTGTGGGGCATACGATTGCTAGGCAATAATATATCTTTAATCATAGAGAAATTCACAAAAGTCAACATTTAGCTTTTGTGAATTTTCTTTTGTGCCCTATTGTGAACATTTTGTGGTTCAAAAAATATTGTTCTATCATAAGTAACCGCAAAAGAATAACTTGAACAACTTGGCTGTGCCTTTTGCAGCTATACTTCATTAAAATGCTCGCCATAGCGGTGCTATGTCTGCGCTTTTTTCCTTGTTTAACTACAAAGTTCATTGCCCAAAGATGTCCACCTTATTTTTTATCGTTACTAAGCCATTTAAGTTCATATAAACTGTTAGCGTAAAGACCTAAATGCACTCTATGACCTAAATGGTAAAAAGAAAAAATAATCTTTGCTTTGTTGAATAATGCCTACTTTTCGATAAAATCATAGGTCGCAGGTGGCCCAACCATAAATGATTTGGTATTTTCTTTTAAAGCTATATGAAGTGGATGTTTTTGATATATTTCATAAGCGACTTTATCAGTAAACGACATCTCCATCATCAGGTTATATTCCGCCAGAGCCCTTGGGTCATTCAGGTTTTCGAAAGTACCAACCTCTAAATCTTTTACAACTGGAATGCCTTCCAATTTTTTAATGGCGGTTATCATATCTGCTTCTGTACCTTCTTTGACTTTAAAAAAAACAACATGTACCAACTGCCCTGTTTCCGCTTTTTGTAAATCTGCCAATTGTTGGTTCGCATCTTTTAAAGCAGCCTCTGTATTTATTAAGGCTGATTTTGTAACCGCCAATTCTGACTCCAAAGTAGCATTAGCGCAACTTGTTAATAAGATTATTAAAAGTAAGATAAATAGTCTCATTGTTTATATCTTTAAATCTTGGTAAAATCGGCTATGATAGTTTTCATCCAATAGTTAAAAACCCAATCAAAGTTCAGTGAGTTGCCCCAAATTTTCCACTCCCAATTGCACCATATTATTTTTTAAATCATCCATTAAAATTTCTGTTACGTGGTCTCCTCCATATTTACCTAAGGCTGCTACCCCATAAACAAATCCTCTTCCTAATAAAACAAAATCGGCTCCTAAGGATAAAGCACGCATGATATCTAATCCAGTCCGAACACCGCTATCAAATAATATCTTAGTTTTTCCTCCAACAGCTTTGACGATAGCTGGTAAAGCATCAATCGAAGTCGTCGCTCCATTAAATTGACGACCTGCATGATTAGACACAACAATTCCATCCATTCCAGTAGCCACTGCTCTTTCGGCATCTTTAGGATGAAGAATGCCTTTCAAAACAACAGGCCCATCCCATTCTTCTTTTAATAGTTGGCAATATTCCCAAGAAAGCGTACCTCCAAGGCGATTGCCAACCATATTGCTGACAAATTTCATGTTGGTATGCGTAGCATAGGCTTCAACCGTTCTTAATCTCGGCAAACCATTTCTTAAAGTAGCAATTGTCCAAGCTGGATGAGTAATTCCTTCCCAAATCATCTTTGGCGTAATTTGAGGCGGCATTTTTAAACCTGCCCGTTTAGTTCGCTCTCGTCTACTCGGCATGGGCACATCCGCAGTAACTAATAGCGTATGAAAGCCAGCATCTTTTGCCCTTTTTAATATTGCCTGCCTCAAATCTTTTTCTTTCGGCGGGTATAACTGAAACCAGCCCATATTACCGATATGTTGACCAACCGTTTCGGGCGTCTCAGTAGCCACCGTGCTTAAGGTATAAGGAATTTGGTAGCGATTGGCTGTTGCTGCTAAATAATGTTCAACTCTAGGCCACATTAATCCCGTTAGTCCGACAGGAGCCACACCAAAAGGTGCTGCATATTTTTGCCCAAATAAAGTCGTTTCAATAGTTGGTGCCAATGCTCCTTTACAAAATTGAGGTAAGAAAGTAATTTTTTGAAAAGCAGCTCTATTTCTTTCAATTAAGTCTTCATCACCTGTTCCTGATTGTAAATATTCCCATGCCACATGTGGAATACGTTTTTTAGCTTTTTTCGCTAAATCTATAATAGCTGGGTAGTCGTTAAACCACTTTACTTTGTATTTTTCGTAGCTCATAAGTTGCAGAAAGAAGTTGTATAAATTTGAATTGGTTGTACTGAATCACATCCCTTTTGGTTTCTTTTGCTTCATAAAACCAAACATATAGCCCGCGATTCTCCGCATTTGAATTTCTTCTGTACCTTCGGTAATTCGATATCGTCGATGGTGACGATAAATATGTTCAAAAGGTTTATGTCTGGAATACCCCATTCCTCCGTGGACTTGCATTGCCCGGTCAGCCGCCTCACAACACAATCTATTTGACCAATAATTACACATAGAAACTTTATCTGAAACAGAAAATGCACCATAAGTATCCATTTGCCACGCGGTTTGTCGAACAAAGGCTCTTAGCATTTCACATTGGGTTTGTAGTTCTACCAATGGAAATTGTATCCCTTGATTAGTGGCTAAGGGTTTACCAAACGGTTTGCGTTCCCTAGCATATTTAACCGCTTCGTCAATGCAATATTGAGCAGCACCCAAACTAGAAGCCGCTTGTCTAATTCGGTTTTCATTAAAAAAATGTTGGACTATCGCCAAGCCCTTTCCTTCTTCACCTAAAATAGCAGCATCAGGTACACGTACATTTTTTAAAGACACAGTTCCATGGTCTGTAGGCATATTAAAAGTCCATAAATATTCTTCGATTTTCAAACCTTCAGCATCCATTGGGACTAAAAAAGCGGTAATGCCATACCCATCTCCTGCTTTTCCACTTGTTCTAGCAAAAATCAAATCATAAGCGGCAACGTGAATACCAGTATTCCAAGTTTTAGTTCCGTTGATAATCCAGTCTGTTCCATCTTTAACCGCATTGGTTTCCATATGGGTGGCGTCCGAACCGTGGTCTGGTTCCGTAATCCCAAAAGCAAATGCTTTTTTAGCATCTCCTATAATTAATCCCTCTAAAAATTCCGTTTTTTGTGCTTCATTTCCATAGGCTAACATCAACAAAGCACCGACGGAATTACCGACTATCGAATGTTCATTTTGTAAGTCATTGTGCAAGCCTAA
>CALJVJ010000208.1 GCA_937974625.1 uncultured Saprospiraceae bacterium | reverse complement strand
CCTTTTGGCATTCGTATTCGAGGTATATGATCTTCTCTCCTGTTAATCGCCATTTCATTTTTTCAATCGTCTCATTAATGCGAAATTCCTTACCCATGAATCCGGTTTGATGAATCAATTGTTTCTCTTTTAAATCCTTATAGATGATATCATCCATATCGTCTCTTTGAATAATTATTTTCATTGAGCCGTCATCACTAGAAATTTCTTCATCTGTATTTTCGTTTTCTTTTGCGTCTTTATATACAGAGATTTTTTTATCAAAATAAAGATCTTTATAAAACGTTTGAGACTCAGGAAACATCCCTTTCAAGTCAATGCCTTCTGGCAAATCCATTTGAATATCCAATTTGATTGTTTCTTTAAATTTGATCATTCCTGAATTCTGTGCTTGCATAAAAACAAAGCTGAAACAAAATCCGATTGTGATGATTACATTTTTCATATCTAATTATTTGTTAATCCAAATATATGGCTAAAGCCAAAGAAACTAGGTTAAGCAAACTAGATTTAAGGTTAATTAAGGTTAATGAAATCTAGAGCTATTTTAAGAATTCCCTATTTTTGAATTATGGAGAAAAAACAGTCGAAAAATAAAGTAGCTTTATTCCTAATGGGAAGTAGTTTGTTATTGCTAGGAGTATTCTTGGCAGTATGGTTAAAAAATGCCTATCAAGCTGAAATTTTTAGACTACAAGAAAGAAGCAGTTTTGTCTTCATTAATTCCATTAGAGATGCCGAAACCGAATATATTAAAAGTGATTTACTAGAGTCTATTCTAAGTATAAAAGAATTAAAAGGAGATTCTATCAATTTCACTTCATTTAAAGTAGAAGTAAAGGATGAAACATCAATGGAAAAAACTAGCTTCCAAATGGCTGATTCGACTGGAATTGATTTTCATACAGTTATTCAAGTAAATACTGACCAAGACAAATTAATGGAGAAGAGTAATCATAGTGGTGGCGTTTATATAAGTTGGTTGGCAGAATCTATTACATTTGACAGTACAGATATTCATTTCGATAGTCGAAAAGATACGTTTATAACCAATGCCATAAAAAAATTAATCGCAGGAGCGCCCAAAATTGCAGGACTACCTAAAAATTTTGAAGTCATTAAGCTAAAAGATTCTATTGCTCAACAAAAAGCAGTCATTTCAGACGCTTATAAAGATTTTGATACTGGAGAATCCTTTGCCTTAGCATTTGCAACACCCAATCGGTACATTTTTTCCCAAATGCTTCCTCAAATAGCCTTTTCCTTATTACTATTTTCTATTACTACTTTATCTTTTTTCTTTGTCTATAAAAGTTTAAAGGAACAACAGAAACTAATTGAGTTAAAAAATGACTTAATAGCTAACATCACCCATGAGCTAAAAACACCTATTGCAACCGTTGGCGTAGCAATAGAAGCGCTCCAAAATTTTGGTGCTTTAGCAGACCCTAAACGGACTGAAGAATACCTTGATATTTCCAAACAAGAATTAAATCGATTATCGATTTTAGTCGATAAGGTATTAAATACTTCTTTGTTTGACAAAACAGATGTGCCTTTAAAAAAGGAAACAATCAACTTAAAAGAATTGGTTCAAGGCGTACTAAATTCTATGAAATTACAATTTCAAAATAAAAAAGCCATTGTAGATTTCACTACAGAAGGCTCCGTATTCACCGTTTCAGGTGATAAAATTCATTTAACGAGTGTGATTTATAATCTAGTTGACAATGCACTTAAATATAGTCCACTTTCTCCCAATATTCAAGTGAAATTGCTAGGGAATGCAGAGAATATAAATTTTAGTGTAAAGGACAATGGTCTTGGTATTTCTAAAGCGTTTCAAGCAAAAATATTTGATAAATTTTTTAGAGTTCCCACTGGCAATGCCCATAATATAAAAGGACATGGACTTGGTTTAAATTATGTTAAAAATGTCATAGAAAAACACGGAGGGCAAATCACTATGGAAAGTGAGGAAGGAAAAGGTACTCAATTTGATGTTTCCTTTCCTATTGGTTAGCAGTCTTAAAAATAGGAAAGCATCGACTAAAGAAAAAAATAATGGTAAAAACAAAAGTTTTATATGTGGAAGATGAGCCCTTCTTGGGAAAAATAGTTAAAGAAAGTTTAGAAAGTCGTTCGTTTTCAGTCAATATGGTAGCAGATGGATTAGCCGTTATGGAAATTTTTAAATCTTGGGAGCCAGATATTTGTATTTTAGATGTGATGCTACCTAATATTGACGGGTTTACTTTGGGAAAAGAAATTAGGTCAAAAAATCCAACCATTCCTATTATTTTTTTAACCGCTAAAAATCAAACAGCAGATTTATTAGAAGGCTTTAAATCGGGGGGCAACGATTATATCAAAAAACCCTTTTCGATGGAAGAATTAATTGTTCGCATCCAAAATCTATTGAATTTATTAGACCAAGCACCCATCAAAAAAGATGCGGACCAAGTAGCATTAGGTACCTATACTTTTTATCCAAAAAAGTATCAACTCATCAAAGACCAAGAAATTCAAAAGCTATCACATCGGGAAACCGAGTTATTAAAAATATTTAGTGCCCATCAAAATCAAGCGGTTAATAGAAAAGATATTTTATTAAAAATTTGGGGGGATGATTCTTATTTTAATTCTCGAAATTTAGATGTTTACATAAAAAAATTAAGAAACTATTTAAAGGAAGATAATAACATTAAAATTGTTACGCTTAAAGGTATTGGATATCATTTTACTTTAGCTTAAGAATAGCATTAAGATAATTAGGAGACACTCATCCGTATGTTAGAGTATGTCTATAAGGTTCTTAGTATTTTTATAATTAAGAAACTGACTTTTGGTTCATTCTATAAACCTCTCCATTAAAGCTGAAAAATAGGAAGATATTCCTATCATTTTTCTTTAAATCCTCCATTTTAATACCCCAAATGGGTAATTTTTAAAAATTATTATTAAAATTCAGCAACAAATATTACCTTTAATAGAATAAATTATAGGTATGTCTAAAATTTATACGAACTGATTATCAGTAGTTTAAGGTTTTGGCAAAGCATCAAAATTGTTGCCTAGCGAGCTAGATGACCATTTTGAGAGGAAGCCAATGCTTGTGCCGATTTATCGACATTCTTAAAATATTGGTTATCCAGAAATAGAAATTAGACATATTTTAATAGCAGTCAGTCCGAGCAATATTGCAGTCAAATACCTTCACACCCTAACATATGGCTTTAAAAATCCTATGTAGAACCATTATAACATGTATTGTTATAACCATCCTTCCTTATAGTATCACAGCACAAATAAAATTTCAAGAAGTCAAACTTGCAGAGGCAGAGAAAGTCTTTATAAAAGAAAAATCTCCCTATATCATTTATTTTTCTGCCGATTGGTGTCCTTCCTGTAAAATGATGGAGGAAACTACCTTTAAAGATGCAAAATTAGCAGATAGAATTAACAACAATTATTTAGCTTATAAAGTAGATGTCGATAAATCTTACAATAAAGATTGGATGAAGACTTATGCGGTATATTCGCTTCCAACTACTTTATTTTACCATCCTGACGGTAAACTAATTAAGAGATTGGAACTTCCAATTACTGTATCAAATTTTTTGAAATTAACCGCAAATTTAGTTACGGAGGCTGTAATGGCAAATACTTCCATTAAGAAGAATATACAACCAACAAAAAATCTATTGCTTCCTTCAGAATATAATGCTCCAAAGATTAGTACGTCCTCAAAACCGAATTTAAAAAAGAACTTACTGTTTCAGCAAAGTAAAAAGATAATTGGATTTTTAAACTTGGAAAACCCAATTCAAAATGGCGCGCAATATATAGTCAAAATTGGCACCTACCAAAATGTAAGAACCGTGGAACGATTGGTTCAATTTATACAAAACAGATTAGATTACCCTGTTAAAGTCCTTATGGAAGAAGAAACCAATCCATCGTTTACGGTATATCTTGGGGAGTTTAAAACGCAGAAAGCAGCATTTGCCGCTAATCAAAGCTTAGAAGCTATTCAGCGTAAAGGAGTCGTAAGAAAATTTTGACAAGTTGTTACTTAATTATTAATTTGGCATTTTTGTTTTAAATGCCAATAAAATGTCTAATCTAAATTTTGATGAATTAGCTGTAAAAAGTCGTCGTATGGCTTATGACGGCAAAGACTACGAGGAAATTTTAAAGGCCTTACCTATAAATCAATTAGGACCTGCTGACCAAAAATCATTAAGGTCGCTCATCAATGACTTCATTGTTCAATATAATCTTACCGAACAAGTTAAATATAGATATAAAACACAAATCATGTTAGGTGTGGTTGCACTTTTATTAGGAATTTTCATTCTCTTATTTGCACGGGCTAGAGGCGAATCGGCTTTAGGTTTAGGAATAGCAGTATCTTTAATTGGTCTATACGTAATAAAAAAAGGATATACTAAATATAAAGAACCACTTGATTATCAGCATATTGCTCCAGAAAAAGATTCTAAATTTCGAAAATATTAAATGTTTTCCGTTCAAATTTCTTACCTGTTTATAGTAGTAACTATTCCTTTGATTTTCTGAATAATCCCCAACATTAAAATTCAATCAATAATTTAGTTGTTTTGGTATAAGAATTGCACACCTATAGCCAACACCCTTCCCCATTTGCTGAGAGTCCCCCATCTCAAACTAAACCTAAATATTAAATTTACATGAAAAGCTTAATCAAATTTTTTCTTTGCTTAACCGCCCTTTCTATACTCACACTCGGTTGCAAAAAGGATAACACTCAAAGTGATATTTCTTTAGATTCTGAAATTGAAGCTTTATTAAATGCAGCTTCTAATAATGAGGGTAAATCCTTTTTTACACTACCAAATAGTGATGATTATCAGAATATTCCTAGTGACCCAAAAAATCCAGTAACAGCAGAAAAGGTGGAATTGGGAAAATTATTGTATCACGAAACTGGTTTAGCTATCCATCCAAAAAATCCAATAAGTGAAGGGACCTATTCATGTGCTTCTTGTCACTTTGCTTCAGCAGGCTTTCAAGCAGGACGTTTTCAAGGGATTGCAGAAGGCGGCATTGGCTTTGGATATAATGGAGAAGGAAGAGTTCGCGGAAGTCTTTATCAAGGAGATTCTTTAGATGTGCAACCTATTCGTTCTCCAAGTACGCTTCACGTAGCATATCAAGAAGCGCAATTGTGGAATGGACAGTTTGGCGCAACAGGAATCAATGCAGGATCAGAAGATGGATGGGTTTATGGCACACCGATAGAAACAAATTATCTTGGCTATGAAGGAACAGAAACACAAGCAATTGCTGGATTAGGTGTTCATAGAATGGGTTTAGATGATGCTTTTTTAACAACATTTGGTTACAAACAACTATTCGATGCTGCATTTCCTTTTATTGACATCGAAGAAAGATATGATAAAGAACGTGCTGGTTTAGCAATAGCAGCCTACGAAAGAACCTTATTAGCCAATAAATCTCCATTTCAAAAGTGGTTAAAAGGAGACTCAGGCGCAATGAGTCAAACTCAAAAAGAAGGTGCAATTCTGTTTTTTGGAAAAGGAGAATGTGTGAATTGTCATACAGGACCTGCTCTTAATAAAATGGATTTTGAAGCCATTGGATTAATGGACTTAGTACAAGTTAGTCATGAATCATTTAAAGTGTCTATGACGGATAAAGAACGATTGGGTCGAGGAGGTTTTACAGGAAAAGACGAAGATTTATATGCCTTCAAAATTCCTCAATTATACAATTTAAGAGATTCTCCGTTTTACGGACATGGAAGTAGTATCTTTTCAATTAGAGATATTGTAGCTTATAAAAATAAGGCAGAAAAAGAAAATGCTGCTGTTCCTGATGAGTATTTGTCTCCGGACTTTAAACCATTAGGTTTAAGTGAAGCAGAAGTTACTTTAATCACTGAATTTATTGAAGAAGCACTTTATGATAGAGAGCTTAGTCGATATGTTCCAACAAGTGTATTTTCTGGTAATTGCTTTCCTTTTAATGACCCTTTAGCTAAGAATCAAACAGGTTGTGATTAATCACCAATAGTAGTTGGCCATGTTTTCTTAATCCATTTTTGAATTAGATTATGGATTAAGAAAACATGGATTAATACCCAAATTAAATCAATTCTTCTTATTTTAATGCTTCCTAAATTTCCTGTTACTCCTACCTTTATATTCCTTTCCTTCAAAAGAAGCTATAAAATTCCATCAAAAAGTTTTAAGTTAATTCAAAAAAACAAATTGAATAGTTTATCATAACATATTGATTATCAATATTTTAATGTTATTCTTTTGTTTATTCTAAAAAACAATCAAGGCAAAAAGGGAAACTGTTATCTTCTTTTTTATATTTTTTGTTTCATTTTATTTTTTATTTAAAACAATTTGAGTTATATTTGTCCTATAAATAAACAACATTCTTTTAACTTAAAATTTATAGAGATGCATAGAGTAACCAAATTTGATGTACCAGCAACAACTCCTTTAAAATCAATTGCCTTTTACAATCAAGTTTTTGGTTGGACTTTTGAGCCTTCTCCAAATCACAAAAAATGGACTGCGAGAATTGAATCTTCAGAACACCAAATTTTTGGCAATCCATTTATGAGAAAAGCTAAATCTGCACAATCATTAACAAATGCTATCGAAGTAAAAAATGTAACAAGCACTTTGTCACATATTCGTAAAGAAGGTGGAGAAGTAATCGTACCAAGATTTCCAGTACCCGGAATCGGATGGATGGCCTACTTCAAAGATTTAGAGCAGAATATTTTTGGGATTATGCAAAGTGATGCCATGGCTGCATAACACTGAATAATAAAATAAGAAAACCTATTTAAAAGAAAAATCGCTTTTGGTTGTTTACCTAATGAGCAAC
Organism: uncultured Saprospiraceae bacterium; assembly: GCA_937974625.1. GTDB lineage: Bacteria > Bacteroidota > Bacteroidia > Chitinophagales > Saprospiraceae > JAFMDF01. Next base: position 7,134 of record CALJVJ010000208.1, on the reverse strand, counting down.
CAAAAGAGATAGTCTTGTTAAAGCAATATTTTAGGGACATCAGCAAGCTTCTTTTAATTCCATTGAAAACTAGCAGTAAGTTATTTTCTTTCTTCTTACAATTTTAGGTACAATTTTCTGATATTTGCGCGGAATTTGAAAATCTGAACAAATCAAACCAGTTAATGTATCGTCGGAATAGTAAAATAATTATTGCAATTGTTATTGTCATTACGGCAGTACAACTATTTCGTTTTCAAGATATTAAGTTTGATTACGACCTCACTAAGTTTTTTCCTAAAAATAGTGCGGAAACAGATTTTTTCTTAGACTACAGTGAAAAATATTCTTGGGATGACGACTTCGTTTTAATAGGTTTATACAACGAAGAGGGAATATTCCAACAAGATTTTTTACAAAAAGTCGATAAGTTAAGTCAGGGATTGAGGAAAATGGACGAAATCACTTCCGTCTACTCTCCCACCACCATTAATATTCTTCGAAAAACGCCCTTTTCAAGCGGCGTCATTACTAAGCCATATATTACCATAGACCAGCCAGAAAAGTATGCGTCGGATAGTGCTCGTATTTATAGGCATTATGAGCTGGTAGACCGTCTATTCGCTCGAGACGGTAAATCCGTAGGCCTTATTTTAGGGCAAAAACCAAAGTTAGGAGTAGAGGGCTGTCAAGGTTTAGTGGACAAAGTTGATAATCTAATCAATGAAATTGGGTTTAATGAGGCGCATTATGCAGGAAAATGCTTTAGTCAAACTGCTTATACTTCACTCGTTCAAAGTGAAGTATTGTTGTTTGTAGGCTCTTCTGTCATCATGATTATCTTTTTCTTATTCCTTAGTTATCGAAAATTATGGAGTATTTGGATGCCATTGATAGTCATCATTACCACCGTAATTTGGGCAATGGGTACGATGATATGGGCAGGTGAGTCCATCAATTTTATTTCTAATATCATCCCAACCATTTTGATGATAATAGGTATCTCTAACGTCATTCACCTCTTTACAAAATATAGGTTATTAATAAGAAAAGGGATAGAGAAAATGGAAGCTTTACATACTTCCATTAGAGAAGTAGGCTTTGCTACAATTTTCACTTCTTTGACAACAATTCTAAGCTTTTTAACACTAACTACTTCAGATGTAGACCCTTTAGTAAAATTAGGAATCTACGCTTCTTTAGGCTTAGTATTCGCATTTATACTCACTTATACCCTATTCCCAGCGATGCTTATCTTGTATAAGCCTGCTTATACCCTTGCACCTGAACAATTAAAAGAAGTCTGGCAACCATTTTTGTACAATATCTTTCTCTGGGTAAAAAAGCATCCTAAAGCGATTGTTTTAGGGGCGCTGGTAGTAACTGGACTTAGTATTTACGGCACCACCCAATTAAAAATCAATAATCACTTAGTCGAAGATTTAAAAAACATGGATGCGGGTAGAGTCGCTACTGGCTTTTTTGAAGAGCGATTTTCAGGGACTCGACAATATGAATTAGCCTTAAGTCTACAGGATAGTACTAAAAGTATTTTTGACAAGGATGTCCTATTGGCAATGGAAAAAGTGGAAAAATTCATGGAATCTGAATTTGGCAATAATTATTGGTTTAGCCCAGTGACAGTCATAAAAGCGAGCAACAGAATTGACCACGGAGGGAATGAAGCTTATTTTAAAATTCCTTCCTCCCAACGAAAAATAAATAAACTCGTCAAGGAGATAAAGAAAAACAGTAAACGTACTGCCAATTTTCCAAGGGTCTATACCCCTGATGAAAAGAATGCTCGCTTATCCGGTAAAATCGCAGATATTGGAAGCCACGAAGCAAGAATTAGAAACGGTCATTTAGATGAATTCATGGCTGCCCAAAACCTAACCGATATATTTGATTATAAATACACTGGCTCTGTCCATTTGAATGATATGAATGGGTATAATGTTGCTTTTAATGTATTGAATGGGTTAATGTTTTGTATTGCCTTTATCATGATTTTAGTAGGGGTCATGTTCCGTTCAATTAGCATGTCAATCATTGGAATGATATCCAATGTTTTGCCGCTGTTAATCATCGCAGGTATTATGGGCTACATGGACATAGATATAAAAATTCCAACTGCCATTATTTTTATACTTTCCTTCGGTATTGCCGTAGACGATTCTATTCATTTTTTAAGTACTTTAAGGTTAGAATTAAGTAAAGGTAAAAAAGTAGAAGAATCAATAAGAAATACCTTCCTAACAACTGGGAAAGCAATAATCGTTACTTCCTTGATTTTATCTGGTGGTTTTTTAACTCTAGCATTATCCTCCTTCTCAGGCACTTTTTATATAGGATTTTTCACAAGTCTATGTTTAATATTCGCTGTTACAGCAGATTTAATTTTACTACCTGCATTGATTCTATTATTTTATAAAAAATAGGGCAAGCGTAGCTAAAATCTTTCCCACAAGTATTCCCATTACAGTAAATTTATTTTCAAAATATTTTATTTTAGGATTCAATTAAAAAATTAACAAGCGTATTATTACTACAATTAAAACCTAAAATACTGCAAATCAATAGATTAACATAAATTTAATTACATCAATAAAAATTCAACCAAATATAAACAATCGACTTCCATTAAAGGTAGCTTATAGGGCTGGAAAACTAAGATGTAGTATTTTTTAACAATTGTAGTAGTATAGTTGTAGTGCATTTTGATTGATATTATATAATTTACCCTACATTTGTCCAAATTATATTGCCCAATATAAAATACGTTTTCCGACAACTGGTGGAGAACTATAAAATTTTACAAATTCAAACCTATCCGATAAAAATCATAAATCTCTAATTGATTTAAATTTAAGAACCAAAAAATGATGAATGTCTTAGAATCGAAGCAAGCAACAGAAACGGACTTGCCAATTGAAATAAGTCAAGTAACAATTGACAATGAAAGTTATTTCAAAATTTCGAACTCCGATGCGATGGACCCATTTTTCATGAGCATTGTAAGCGACTCTAACCATTGGATGTTTATTGCAAGTAATGGCGGATTGACAGCTGGTAGAAAAAACTCGGAATATGCGCTTTTTCCTTACTACACCTCTGATAAAATTACGGAGTCTTCAGAATTGACAGGAAGCAAAAGTATTTTCATAGTCGACCCACAAGGCACAAACCAAATATGGGAACCTTTTTCAGATAGGTATGATGGAATGCATCGAATAAGTAGAAATTTGTACAAAAACATTTATGGAAATAAATTAATTTTTGAAGAAATCAATCATGACCTTGAATTGAGTTATAGGTATCAATGGTGTTCTAGTAATGAATTTGGGTTTGTTAGAAAATCTACCTTATCAAATAATTCAGGAGATAAAGTAAAAATATCATTAGTAGATGGGATTCAGAATATCATCCCTTCTGGAGTAGAAAGTGGACAACAAAATGCCATTAGTAATTTAGTAGATGCCTATAAAAGAAGTGAATTAGAGAAAACAACAGGTCTAGGAATATTTGCCTTGAGTGCCATTATTGTCGACAAAGCAGAACCTAGTGAAGCACTTAAAGCAAACATAGCTTGGTCGCTTGGTTTTGACAATCCTACATATTTATTATCCTCCCTACAGCTAAAACATTTCAGAAAACGAAGACCAATTCAAGAAGAAGTAGATGTTAAGGCAGAAAAAGGAGCGTATTTTATAAATGCCGATATCCAACTTCCTGCTAAAGCACAAAAAGAATGGATGATTATTGCCAATGTCAATCAAAATCATGCTGGCGTTGCTCAGATTTCTAAAACCATTTCAAAAGAAAAGAACTTAGCCCAAATTATCCAAAAAGATATTGAACAAGGTACCCAACAATTAATTGAATTGAATGCTGCGGCCGACGGTATCCAATTGACGGCTGATAAATTTAGAGATACGCGTCATTTTGCCAATGCTCTTTTTAACATTATGCGAGGCGGTATCTTCGACAACAATTATCAGATAGAAAAATGGGATTTCCGTACCTATTTAGAAAAAGCGAATAAAGCGGTTTATAAAACGCATAAGTCGATAATCAATAAACTTTCAACACAATTCACCTTATCTAAATTAAAAGAAATAGCAGCAAAGAGTAAGGATAGCGATTTTAAACGATTGTGTTTAGAGTACATGCCGCTTAAGTTTAGTAGAAGACATGGAGACCCAAGTAGACCTTGGAATAAGTTTTCCATCAACACAAGAAGTGAGGTAGACGGGTCAAAAATCTTAGATTACCAAGGTAACTGGAGAGACATTTTTCAGAATTGGGAAGCACTAGCACACTCCTACCCTGAATTTATGGAAAGTATGATTCATAAATTTTTGAATGCTTCTACCTTTGATGGATACAATCCTTATCGAGTTACTAAAGATGGTTTTGATTGGGAAGCCATTGAGGCAGATGACCCTTGGTCTTATATTGGCTATTGGGGAGACCACCAAATAATCTATTTATTAAAGTTTTTAGAATTTATTGAAAAGCATAAACCAGGGAGCCTAAACAACTACTTTGATAAAAACCTTTTCGTTTACGCCAATGTCCCTTATAAAATCAAGGAACATGCAGCCATAATGAAAAACTCAAAAGATACCATTGACTTTGACCATGATTTAGACCATAAAATAAGAGAACAGCGTACAGCAATGGGAGCAGATGGTGCACTATTGCGGACTAAAGATGCAACTATTTATAAAGTCAATTTTATAGAAAAGATATTGGCATCTGTTTTAGCCAAATTATCCAATCTGATTCCAGAAGGCGGTATATGGATGAATACTCAGCGACCTGAATGGAATGATGCCAATAACGCTTTAGTGGGTAATGGAGTATCGATGGTTACCCTATATTACCTTAGGCGGTTTTTAAATTTCTTCGATGGTCTTTTCGAAGAAAGTACGGCAAAGGAAATAGCAATTTCAGTCGAACTCATCAAATTCTTTAAGCAAGTAGTCAATACCTTTGAAAAAAATACTGATTTATTAGCAGGTAAAATCAACGATAAAAATCGAAAAGTAATTTTAGATGCACTTGGTCAAGCAGCTAGCGATTATAGAAAGAAGATTTATAAAAAATCATTTTCTGGTAAAAAGAAGACGGTTAGCCTAAAGAAACTAAAGCAATTTGTCCAATTAAGTTTGCAATACCTAGACCATTCTATTGAAGCCAATAGACGAAGTGACAATTTGTACCATGCTTATAATTTGATGACGGTAGAAAACGATAAAGAAGTCTCTATCGCTTATTTGAGTGAAATGTTGGAGGGTCAAGTCGCTGTTTTGAGTTCGGGTTATTTGTCGTCCAAAGCGGCATTAGCGGTTTTAGATGGTCTAAAAAACAGTAAGTTATTTAGAGTAGACCAATATAGTTATATCCTTTATCCGAATAAAAACTTACCAGGCTTTATTGCAAAAAATAGAATCTCTGCCGCCCAAGTTGGTAAAAGTACCTTACTTAAAAAGTTAGTAGCAGATGGGAACACTCAGATTATAGAAAAAGATGTAAAAGGACATTATCATTTCAATGGTAATTTTAGAAACGCCAATGATTTGAATAAAGCACTAGTCCAATTGGCAGGTACAGGATATGCTAAGGCAGCAAAAAAAGACCAAGCATTAGTCGGCCAGATTTTCGAAAAAGTGTTTAACCACAAAGCATTTACTGGAAGGTCAGGTACTTTCTTCGGATATGAAGGATTGGGTTCTATATACTGGCACATGGTATCCAAATTATTATTGGCAGTGCAGGAATGTTGTCTGAAAGCAATAGCTGATAAGGAAAGTAAAGAAGTCATAGGTCGTTTATTGGAACATTACTATGAAATCAATGCAGGAATCGGAGTACACAAATCTCCTCAATTATATGGAGCTTTCCCTACGGACCCCTATTCACATACGCCAGCAGGTAGAGGCGCACAGCAACCGGGAATGACAGGGCAGGTAAAAGAAGATATATTAAGTCGTTTTGGAGAATTAGGGGTATTTGTTAAAGCTGGTCAACTACATTTTGTCCCATCTTTGTTAAGAAAAGAGGAGTTTTTAGCAAGAGCTGAAGTATTTGATTACATCGATGTTCATGGCGTGAATAAGCAATTAAAATTAGGCAAAAATTCACTTTGCTTCACCTATTGCCAAGTACCTGTCGTTTATCAAATATCAAATAAAAACAGTTTAGAAGTAATTGATAAAAAGAAGAAAAGCACAAAAACTAACACAACGAGCTTAGGCCTTGCAACGACCAAACAGATTTTTGAAAGAACCGGAGCAATTACTCAAATTATTGTAAATATTAAAGAAACAGTGTTGAAATGAATATAAAACACCACCTATTTTCAAGTCTAAAATCCATAGTCTTATTAAGTTTTATAACTGTAATTTTTGCCTGTGGAAATAAATCCAGCGTAGAAAAAGAAGCAAATACAGCTCCTGTTAGAAAGGAATTAACCGCTAAGGACATTCTGGGAAATCCAGAATATTTAGCAATTTCCTATGGTGGCTACCGTCAAAATTCACGAGAGATTCAACCAACTATTGCTGAACTAAAAGAGGATATGAAAATCCTTTCTGCGATGGGTGTTGGGATATTAAGGACTTATAATGTACAAGTGCCATTTCCACATGCAGGAAATGTTTTAGAAGCAATTCATCAATTAAAAAAAGAAGACCCAAGTTTTGAAATGTATGTCATGTTGGGTGCATGGATAAATTGTGAAAATGCTTGGACTGAGCAACCAAATCACTACGCTGAAGACGTAGAAGGCAATAGTGGTGAAATAGAACGAGCAGTCGCTTTGGCAAAGAAATATCCAGACATTGTGAAAGTAATAGCCGTTGGAAATGAAGCAATGGTCAAATGGGCAGCAGCCTATCATGTACAAGCTGAAGTGATACTAAAATGGGTCAATCATTTGCAAGATTTAAAAGCAACAGGTACCTTATCCAAGGACCTTTGGGTCACTAGTTCTGATAATTTTGCAGCTTGGGGCGGTGGCAGTGCAGAAGAATATCATAAAGAGGATTTAGAAAAATTGATAAAGGCAGTAGATTTTGTATCCTTACATATTTATCCGATGCATGAGACCCACTATAATCCTGATTTCTGGGGTATATTTGAAGGTGA
>CALJVJ010000207.1 GCA_937974625.1 uncultured Saprospiraceae bacterium | reverse complement strand
CCTGTAGGGGCAATGCCTTGTGCTTGCCCAATTTTAACCGAAAATATTCTTAGACTCGGGCAACCACAAGGGATTGCCCCTACAAAATGTCGTTGAAACTACAGTTTTTTCCATCCGAAAATTTCTCTTAACACCCCTAATATTTAATTCAAAATGGGGAAAATTTTACTCAGATTGACTTATTGAAATCAAAACCACAAGGGAATACTTTAATTGTAAGTAAAAACTATCGTGGGGTATTAGGATATGCCTTACGTGCTTGTAGCAACATTGGAGAACTGGTGAAAAATGTAGATTTTTCGGACAGGAGTATAACCAGTTTAATAGAAAAATATCATAGTTGTATTGGTCAAACAGATAAATTGGTGGTAGCTGAAGAAAGTCAGCCTAATGTAGTCAGCCACAAATTAAGAGCAGGATATCTAATTATTAGAGATGATTTTTTAGAAAATAAGTCAGCGTTTAACATAGGATATCAAGGGTCAATTAGAATGCCTTCCTTAAGCAAAAAACTTGGTTTATCCTTCGCTGCTGATTTTATACGGCAAAGTTATTTTTGGAATGACCCATTATTTTATAGTGGAGACTTTAAAGAATCTAACCTAAAATTAAATTTAGGCTTGGATTATTATATAGTCAGAAAAGAAGATTTTAAGCTGATACTTACTCCAGGTTTTAGTTATTTTTTATTGTTAAGCGAATCTCCTGAAATATTACCAGAAGGAACTGGAAGCTTTCAGTTATTTAGTTTAGAATTAACGGCGCAATTTAAAGACTATGGGATTTATGTCCAAAATATAAGCCCGATGGGGAATAGTATCTTGAGACCTGATGGATACTTTAATATAGGCGTAGTTTATCAATTGAAATAGCCTTGGTTCGCAACGAAAATCGGGGAAACCACATAGCTTATAAAAAATGCACTTTTCAATTTTTTTTTAACCTTTAGTAAACGACTCTATAACTTTTGTAAACATAAATTTGTCCCCATTCAAATGACCAGCACCGTCTACATACAAAGTGACTCCTGAAATATAAGAAGCAAGCGGACTTGCCATAAACCCAACAGCATTAGCAATCTCTTCCACGGTTCCATATCGTTGCATGGGCACTTCCTTCATTCCGTCAACAAACATATCTTGGACAGGCTTTGGGTAGGTTTTTAAACCAGAAGATTCTATAGTTCCTGGGGCAATGGCATTGACTCGAATATTATATTGAGACCATTCTAAAGCTAAAGTTTTGGTCATATTCTCTACACCCGCACGAGCTGCACCCGTATGAATCATCCCTGGAAATCCTCTATGAATATCCGCAATAATATTGACAATGGTTCCTGATTTTTGTGGGATAAAGAAAGCATTTCCCATTTCTCTAGTTACATAAAAGGTCCCATTAAGGTTATTATTAATGACAGCCGACCAGCCTTTGTCAGTTAAAGCACGAGCTAGGGTAGGGAACTGCCCACCTGCATTATTGACAAGGACATCCAAACGACCAAATTTCTCTTTTATCCGAGCAGCTACCGCTTGTATTTGCTCCGTTTCTCGAATATCACAAGGCATATATTCACAGACTCCAAACTCTGACAATTCAGCAGCAGCTTTAGCTAACAATTCTTCTTTTCTAGAAGAAATCATCACTTTAGCACCTGTTTGTAATAATAATTTAGCTATAGCATAGCCTATTCCGCTTCTACCACCTGTAACAAAAGCAACTTTATCTTTATATAAATCTTTTCCAAACATATCTTCTTGGTTTTATAATTTTAATACTTTTAACTTATTTACCATTTACCACTATTCTCCAGACCAATTAGGCTTCCGTTTTTCTCTAAAAGCCCTCAAGCCTTCTTGCCCATCCTTAGTAGCAATGGTTTTATTGAGGATGTCAAATAGATATTTATGTGCTGCTGCACTCGGTTGGATTTTATCATAAGCTTCTAATCCAAAGCGGATAGCAGAAGGGCTATTTTCTTTTAATTCCGCTATGATTTTAGCAACTGCTGCGTCCATATTATCGGCGCTTGTTACTTCAGAAACTAAGCCGTATCGTTCCGCTTCAGCTACCGGTAGGTTATACCCTCTGATGCACCAATCTACCACTTTTCTAGCAGGCATCACTTTTAATAAAGCCGCCATCACTTGGAATGGATAAATCCCTCTTTTTACTTCAGGTAAGCCAAATTTTATATCATCTTGTGCTACCACAATATTACAACCTGCCAAAAAGAAAAATCCACCAGCATATACATCTCCTGTCACTTTTGCGATAGTCGGTTTGTATACCTTATTGAATAATTCGCCTATTAACAATTCACCATTAGGTTGTGGAACAGTAGAATTATTTTCTTCTATAAACCCTGCCATCGCTTTTAAATCTGCTCCTGCACAAAAGACATTGCCCTTGGCTTGTAGGACGACCATCCAAATGCTTTTTTCAAAATGGGCATAATGTAAAGCGTAGGCAATTTCATTCGCTAACTGCGGATGTAAGGCATTTTTTTTGCGTTCCCGATTCAATGTAAGTGTCAACACATTATCTGCTTCTTCGACTATCAAATAGGCAAAGGTGTGGTCTTTAATATTGGCAACTTGTTCTTTTGTATATAAATTCATAAAGGCTTCTTTTTGAAATGATTGGCTATTTATAGTTGTCTATTAAAAGATACAATTGATTACTATCGTAAAGTCATTTTATCCTATTATCCGTTGGCAATCATCCATTGGTTAAAGTTAAGTTTTGCCAACGGATGATTGCCAGCGGATACCTAATACATTGCCAGTTTATTAAGTAACTCCTTTTAACCTCTTAACCTTTTTACCTTTCTAAAATACATTTAAATCCCCCTTAAAAGGTTTTCCAATATTTTTATAAAATGCTTCTCCATAAAATGCTTTAAAGGATTCAATTCCTTTTTCGGTGAAATGGGGTAGTATAAGACTCCACGTTACTTTGGCAATTTCTTTTTCGTCTTTTATTTTTCTAATGACTTGTTGGGGTAACCAAAACATAGACAATATCCATAGGGAAAGGCATAAATTGTAATAGGCCCCTGGAAACGGTTCTGGATTCATATTGCCTAATTTTATGGCAAAGGCAATTGCAGCTTCATGGTCTTTTATAGTTTCCGTGCAAAATTGATGAAATTTTTCCTCTAAAATTGGATGTTTGATGACATGTAAATCATTAAAAATAAAAGCATATTCTTTTTGAAATTGGGCATACATTTTTATTTCATGCTGCAAATTTTCAAAAGAAGGAAAATCCTTTCTTTTTTGACGCTCTAAAGTAATCTTCTCCCACATTTCATTAGCAATCACCTGTAACAAGGCCTCCTTATTCGCAAAATGATAGGTGATATTTCTTCGATTAACATCCAATTCATTGGCGATATCTTGAATCGAGACGGCTCCAAATCCTTTTAGGTTAAAAACTTTTGTTCCTGTAGCAATTATTTTTTCTTTCGTATTCAAATAGAAATAATTTTAATCCAATTAATTACTTGCAATTATACTGATTTATAGTAGGTTTAGTTAAAAAAAATGAATAGAATTTTCCCTTATGGGTAAAAGTAAAAGGTGAATTTTATTTTTTAGGTAAAATGATAGACTTTCTTTCACTAGGCTTTGATAATTCTTTAAAAGTAATACGGATTGTTAATCTGTAGTTTATTAAGTGCGGATTAACTATCCGCATTACGCTTACCAAGTATCCACAAACCCACGTCCACTTTGCTTGTCATTGGAAGCAGTAGACAAAAGTCCATTAACTATCCATTTTCGAGTATCCATTGGGTCAATTACTTCATCGATTTCTAAATAGGACCCAGTGTTTATAGCTTTTCCATGCTTATAAGATTTGGCGACCATTTTTTGGAATAAAGCCTCTCGTTCTTCTAAATCTTCAATAGCTTCCAATTCCTTTCGGTAACCCAATCGAACAGCCCCTTCTAGCCCCATGCCTCCAAATTCACCAGTAGGCCAAGAGACCGTAAAGAATGGCTCGTGAAATCCTCCTGCTGCCATACCCATAGAACCTAAGCCGTATGCTTTTCGAAGGACAATCGTGAAAAATGGAATCGTAATTTTGGCTCCTACTGTAAACAGCCTAGAAGTATGTCTAACTAAGCCTGTTTTCTCTGCTTCTGGCCCGACCATAAATCCAGGGGTATCACAAAGAGAAATCATAGGAATGCGGTAAACATCACATAATTGCATAAAACGAGCTGCTTTTCCAGAACCTTCCGCATCCAAAGCACCCCCTAAATGTTTGGGGTTATTGGCAATTAAACCCATTGGCTTACCTTCGATGCGTAGGAAAGCAGTAATGACGCCAACTGCAAAATCCTTTCTTAATTCAAGTACGGAATCTTCATCAGCTATTTGGTATATTACTTTTTTAATATCATAAACTCTTCGTCGATTTTCTGGGATTAAATGTCGAAGCGTTCTTTGGTCTGAGCAAGTCCATTTGTCAATAGGTCCTTGGAAATAGGAAAGGTATTTTTTTGCCATAATAATGGCAGCTTTTTCATCTTTTACGACCAAATCTAAAACTCCATTCGGTGCTTGCACATGGACAGGTCCGACTTCTTTCGGATGGTATTTGCCTAAGCCTCCTCCTTCAATCATTGCAGGCCCGCCCATACCAATCGACGTATCTTCAGTGGCAATAATGACATCTGCACAACCTGCCAAAGCTGCATTTCCTGCAAAACAATAGCCTGAGACAATGGCAACTCTAGGTGCTACACCATTCATTTTAGCGAACATGGCAAAAGTCTTCACGTGCAGTCCGCCAATACCTTGGATATCGGTATCTCCGGGTCTTCCACCCCCACCTTCTGCGAAGAGAATGACGGGTAATTTAGACCGATGAGCAACTTCTAAAACCCTATCCGTTTTATAATGCCCAAACGCCCCTTGAGTCCCCGCTAATACAGTATAATCGTAACATAAAATCATACATTTAGCTGCTTCTGCTCCAAACAATTCACTGTTCACTTCACCGATGCCCGTAATAATGCCATCCGCTGGGGTATTTTTGACCAAATCATCTAAAGTTCTACGACTCCTTTGAGCGGCAACAATGAGCGAACCATATTCCATAAAGGTCGATTCTTTACAAAGTTGCGCAATATTCTCTCTGGCTGTTTGTTTTCCTTTTTTCTTTCGTTTGTTGACCGCAATCGGTCTATTTTTATCTAATTGAAAAGATTTTCTTTCCTGCAATTCTTTTAATTCGGGTCTAATCTTCGTTAGGTCAATTGAGGATTGTTCGATAATTTTATCATTGGCATTTGCATCGGCTTCGATGAAAAATAGGGGTTGATTTTCGTATAAAACCGTTCCTTTTTTAACCTTAATTTTTTGTATTCGACCACTTATTTCAGCAGTGACCACCGACTCCATTTTCATGGCCTCTAAGACTAGTAATTGTTGCCCGATTTTAATAATATCTCCTTCTTTTACGGCAATACTAACCACACTTCCAGGCATAGGTGTATTAATAGCTATTAACCCTTCTGGAACTTTGCTTGCTTCAAGTTTTTGTGCTTGATTTGATTTTCCAGTCGAAAAATGAAATTGCTGATGTTTACTTTTCTTTGGGGTAAGTAAAGTTGCAAGTTCATCTGTAATAAACTGGGTATAAAATTGATTTTTTAGGACAGCTGGTTGTTGTAAAATGTTTTGTAGAAAACTGAGGTTCGTATCAATACCTTCAATCCTACATTCGCATAAAGCTCTATATAATTTTTGAATGGCATTCTCAAAATTTTTAGTCTTGGAATGAGTAATGATTTTAGCCAAAAGGGTGTCAAAATTAGGATTGTTTTTATACCCTAAATACCCATAAGTTTCGACCCTAATATTTTTGCCAAAAGGCAAGTCAAAGGCAGAAAGTTGACCTGTTTTAGCCAAGGTATTGCCTTGATTATCAATATTTTCCATATTGATTCTTGCCTGCATAGCAAATCCTGCTGGTTCAGGAATTTGGTCTTGATTCAGTTGCAATTCTGACAAAGAATATCCCATTGCTTGATTCAACTGAAACTGGACTATATCAACGCCTGTTATCTCTTCTGTGACCGTGTGTTCCACTTGAATTCGAGGATTAACTTCCAAGAAATAAAAATCAGCATTTTCGTTGAAGTTTGTTCCATCAATTAAGAATTCGACGGTCCCCGCACCTTCATAATTTACGGCTTTTGCCAATTTTAATGCAGCCTTAATGATTCGACTTTGAAGCGCCTCTGATAAGTCAGGACAAGGAGCTATTTCTACTAATTTTTGATGTCTTCTTTGAAGAGAACATTCTCTTTCCCATAGGTGAGTAACCGCTTTTCCATCACCAATAATTTGGACCTCAATATGCCTTGCTTTTGGCAAGTATTTTTCAACATAAATTTTATCATTGCCAAATGCTTTTTTTGCCTCCGCTTGACATAATTTATAGGCAGATTCTATTTCCTTTGAATTACTGACAACTCGCATTCCTCTTCCCCCTCCGCCTGCTAAAGATTTAATCATCATTTGGGCACCAACAGGAAGTGTTTGAAAGAAATTTTGTGCTGCTTTCAAAGAGGTATTTTCTAAAGTCCCACTTATGGTTGGAATGGCTAATTTTTGAGCCAAGGCCCTTGCTTTGATTTTATTTCCAAATAACTTTAGGGTTTTAACAGAAGGTCCAACAAAAATAATTCCTGCTTCAGAACAGGCTTTTGCAAAAGCATGATTTTCACTTAAAAAACCATAGCCCGGATGAATATAATTACAACCAGTTTTTTGGGCTATTTTTATTATTTGTGGAATGTCTAAATAGGGTAGTGCTCCTTTTCCTTTTAATGGGTGAGTTGATGTAGATTTTTTGGTATGTAAACTCTTTTCATCATCTTCAGAATAAACGCTTACCGTTTCCATATCTAGTTCAAACGCAGCGTTGATAATCCGAATAGCAATTTCTCCTCTATTGGCGATTAATAACTTATTCTTACTCATAAAATAGTGATATTATTGGCTATAAACTACCTTTTTTTTTATTGCAGTATAATGATATAATCCATCAATTTCTTGGTGCTCAATTCGGCCTTCGTCCATCAAAATATCTAAAAGCCCAATGACCATAAAAATAGTCGCATCATTTATCCTATTCGGATACACCTGATGGACCATTTTTATCACTTGAGTTACGCCATTTTCAATGAGTTCAAAACATTTTTCTTTTCTGACATGTATTTTATTTTCTTGTTTTTCAATCAATGCTAAGGCATTTTCAAAGGCAGAAAAATGACCAGGGAAGGTCTTTGTGATGGCTAATTTTTTCAATTTTTTATACGATTCCAATTGCATGGGTAAGGTCTTTACTCGATTGTAAGGAGGTCTTAACCCAGCATCTATAATTGGAATAGGAATAATCGGTAATAACATATCAGCAGAGAGTAGATACCCATTTTTTGGATTGTAAAAACAAGTTTGATTGATACAATGTCCTGGCGTATAAATGATTTCCCAATCATCGCCACCAAAATTTAAGGAACCTTCCATCGGAAAAACTTGAATACGGTCTTTAGGTATTTCATCCCAATAGTCCGCTAATTCATCGTAGCCAAATTTAAAATAGGCTTCCTTTATTTCACTAGGTAAATTTTTATCCATCACCTCCATAATTACCCCCGTTCTACGGTCTAACATCATCTTTAAATGAATGGCCCAATCATAAACATATTCACTCACCCAAATGGTGGCATCAGAGTGCTCGGTAATTCTTTTGGCCATACCAATGTGGTCTAAATGAGCATGGGTGATAATAACTTTTTTTAGGTCAGCTATACCTAATCCATTGATTTTTAAGCCGTTAATTAAGGCATCCCATAGTTTGTCCGTTTTCTCTCCACAGTCAATTAAAGTGGGTTCTGGCCCCTTGAATAACCAGGTATTCACAGTCATACTTTCAAAGATAGTTGGTAATTCAATTTGTATAGGCTCCATTAAGATTTTTAAGAAATGATTGAAATAAAAGTTGTAATCAGTAGGCAATAATCAATACTCAGCGATACCCCAAAAATTGTAACTTGCGGGTTTCCATCCTGGTAAATACATGGTTTTTAAATCGGGAATTTTGAAGCCATTTTCTTTAAATAACTGAGGAATATCTCTATTTAAATTGCAGCCGCCGCCAATTTTTTTCCAATAGGGATTAATCCTATTTTGCCATTTCAAAACTTGTTTATCCGGTGCTTTTCCATGTTCGACAAAAAGGATTTTACCATTGGGTTTTAGAACTCTTCGGATTTCTTCAAAGGCTAAATTAGCATTTGGGATGGTACAAAGGGTATAGGTGATGACCACCGTGTCGATGGTTTGATTATCAATTGGTAACTTTTCAGCCCCTGTTTGAAAGTAGGTAAATTTAAAACCAAGGCTTTCGGTTAAGTTTTGATTCAATGCCCAAGTTTCAAGACTCGGGTCAATACCAACTAAACTGGTTATTTTTTCTTTTTGATAGAAAGATAAATTCAAGCCAGACCCAATCCCAATTTCTAAGACATTTCCTGTTGCCAAAGGTACTACTTTGGCTCGTTGTTTCATCATTGGTCCTAAGCCACAAGCAAAATTTATTAGTTTGGGTAATATTTTTCTTTCGTAAAAAGACATATTAGTTTTTTAGTTGATAAAATCTAAAATTGCTTTAAAAGCTGACCGTCCTTGAAGACTATGTCCAAGTTTTGTTGTTGGAACAAAGATGGAGTTATTCAAAGATTGATGAAGCATTTTTGCACCTTCAAAGGACGCAATATCATCTTGTTCATCGTGTATAATCAAACTAGGTATTGCTACTTCTTTTAATAGTTTATCTAGTTTGAAATAACTAGTAGGATAACTAAATTTTTTAAGGAAAGCTTTAAGATAGGCATCTTGCACCTGTTGATTTACTTTTAAAGTATTAAAGAAGACTTGTGTAACATCTGATAAATCATTTGGAACGCCCATCAATACCATTTTTTCAACGGGAAGCGATTTTAATTTAGAAAAGTAGTAAGCATAGGCGATGCCTGCAAAAGAATGCCCAACCACTATATTTGGTTTGAATTGGTTGATAACCTGCTGAATAACCTGCGCATAGAGTATCCCATTTACTCGACTCCAATCAGAGTTGCCATGTGCGGGAACATCCAACGCAATGACCTGATATCCCTCTTTTAGCAGCATATTACAAAGGATTCTCCAACGAGCAGCATTAGAATTAAAACCATGTGCTAAAAAGATTTTTTTATCCCCTTGTCCCCAAAGGTAACACTGAATTTTTTTACCATCTAAAAAAACACTTTGCCATGTTGCCTTATCTATAAACGCTTGCTCCTTTTTTGTAAATTTTTTGCCTTTGTTTGGGCGACAGAACAAATCAAGCATTATTTTTCCTGCAAGGTTTGGTGCTACAAAGCTTAATCCATTAATGGTCTTTCCAACGACTTGCTCAATCTTTATCATTTATGCTATTACAATTTCAAAAAAGGCATAAATTTAGTTAAATCCTGCAAAAGATATTCAAAAAGATTAATATTGCGAATAATTAAATTTATTCATCAATTAATATAATATGAGAGACTTACAGTTTTATATCGTTTTAAGCCTAGGCTTATTGTTAGGAGCCTGTGGAAAAGACGACAATAGGGTTTGTACACAAGCAGATTTTATAGGAACTTTTACGGGGACAACCGTTTGTGGAAATGGTGGTGTTGCGGATGCCACAGTAACAGTGTCTGCTGGAGCTACTGACACAGAGTTGTCTATAGATGTTGAAGGTTCTTTACTTACCGTTGATATCGATGGATGTAGTTTTTCCGGGGCCCAAAAAGATTCGAATGTCGATTTGCAATATTTTGGAGAATTGAATGGGAATGAAATTGAAGTGACCTTACGGGGTCTAGTTTTTATGGTTCCAATTGATTGTACTTCAACAGGAAATAAATAGGAAGGCAAATTTAGAAAAAATAAGCACTAAAAAATAAATAGTTTATGAGCAATAATGCCTTAAGTCAATCTTTTAAATTACCGACAGGCGTAACTGTAAAAAATAGAATAGCCAAATCTGCTTTAAGTGAAGGCATTGCCGAAGCAAACGGGCGACCATCTGAGGCGCTTTTCAATCTATATGACCAATGGGGGCAAGGTGGCGCAGGAATTCTTTTTACAGGGAATGTAATGGTTGACAAAGCACATTTAGTGAATGCCAATGTGATGATTGCGGAAGATGAAGCATTTTTAGCGGATTATACCACGATGACGAATAAAGCCCAAGCAAGTGGAAGTCATTTGTGGATGCAAATCAATCACCCTGGACGTCAATCTCCAAAATATTTGGACCAAGCTCCAGTAAGTGCCTCTAATGTAGGCATGCCGAGCAGTCTTTATATTCAACCACGTCCCTTAACGGAAGATGAAATTTATGATTTAATAGAAAGATATGGCACTGCTGCCTTGATTGCTAAAAAGTCAGGTATGAAAGGAGCTCAAATTCATGGAGCACATGGCTATTTGGTTAGTCAGTTTTTATCTCCATTAACCAATCTTAGAAAAGATAAGTGGGGAGGTTCCTTAGAAAATAGAGCTAGATTTGTCTTAGAGATTTATCGAAATATGCGGAAAAAAGTAGGTGCTGACTTTCCGTTGGGTATTAAAATTAATTCTGCTGATTTCCAAAGAGGTGCCTTTACAGAAGAAGAGTCTATGGAGGTGATTCAAATGTTGGATGCTGAAGGGATGGATTTAATTGAAGTGTCAGGTGGAACTTATGAACGAGCAGCAATGGTTGGAACGCAGCAAAAAGAAAGTACCAAAAAGAGAGAAGCCTATTTTATAGATTTTATTGTGAAAGTCCGTGAAAAGGTAAAAAGTCCTTTAATGTTGACTGGTGGTTTTAGAACGGCGGAAACAATGGCAAAAGCTATAGAAAATAAGGAATTGGATTTTGTAGGATTAGGCCGTCCATTTTGTGTCTTTCCGAATGTAGCAAAGGATTTGATAAGTGGAGCCATGACGGATTGCACTGTACCTGATTTATTGACAGGCGTTGACAAAATTGATATGACAGGCATGCTCCAAACACCTTGGCATCAATTTCAATTGGTAAGAATGGGGAAAGGACTTCCGCCAGACCCCAATATGGATGTGTGGTATGTTTATGAAAAGGTGACTGGTAGAAAAAGACCTGTGTAATATACTAGGAGTAGGTAGTTTGACGAAGGTAAAATCTAGTGAGATTTTTTAATTTTTTTGTAAGCAAGTATTACAAATTACAACTTTTTGGAACTCGTCAATTGGATAATAAAAAAGTCAGATTATTTAATAATCTGACTTTTTTTATTTGAAATAAGAAGATTAATATAAACTATCTTATTGCTGATTGAATATTGTCTAAGCTTGGGCTCTACCACCTTTCAATTCCTCCTGTAAAGCTTCTAATTCTGTCCAATTCCAAGTAGCAGCCAATGCTGCTTGTTCAGGCCATGTACTTGGGTCGTGAACTTGGTATTTGCTCCCAGCTGCTTTTAAAATTCGTTTTAATTCTCCAATACCAGTCTTAGACAACTTTTTCCAAGTATAAATTTTAGAATTATTTAACAAGACTTCTATTTTTGGGCCGATGCCTTCGATTACCTTTAAATCATCAAACTCTTTGGTCTTAGATTTAGTTTTTCTACCCGTAATTAAGGAGGCTTCTAAATCCCTAAATGCTTTCCATTTACCTGTAGCCAATAATTGAGCTTGTTCCGTCCAAGAAGTTGGGTCTG
The DNA here is from genome assembly GCA_937974625.1 of uncultured Saprospiraceae bacterium. Taxonomy (GTDB): domain Bacteria; phylum Bacteroidota; class Bacteroidia; order Chitinophagales; family Saprospiraceae; genus JAFMDF01. The sequence continues at coordinate 22,949 of CALJVJ010000207.1, read as the reverse complement.
TATGGTCAAATCTTTTTCCTGCTTCTTTTATTATCGTTTGCAGAGTAGATACATCAGTAATGGCTAAGTCCGACCAATTTTGTATCCCTGCTTTATTAAGAACTGGTTCAATTTTAGGTCCAATTCCTTCAATGACTTGAAGATTAGATGGTAAATAAATAATTCCATAACTACTACTTTCATTGATAGAATTCACCAATGTTTCTAACTCTTTAATTCTTTCCTGTTGTACTTTGAATTGGTCAGCGGTAGCTAAGTATTCAATTTTTAAACTACTATACTCTTTTGAGAGTTGTGCTAATTCTGAGTTATTCGTAGCATTATTTTCAGATGATTCTAATTTGGATTCTACCATACCAAATTGGTCTCTTAGAATTCTAAATTGAGAATGTAGACCAGCATATTCTCCACTTAATTTTTCATATTTTCGCTCCAAGTCTGTATTCTTTTCGGCCAAGGATTTATTACTAGTATAAAGTGCTTGACTAGTAGCTCTGACTCCTTCAAAACTTTTCAGTTGATTAGAGGAATTCTGGTATTTAGCTGTTTGCGCATCCATTTTCGCCAATAAGTTTCGATACTTTTCTTCCTTTTTATTTAGTAAAGACTGAGTGGCTCTCAATTGTGGTAACACTTTATTATTCAATTCCATTGTCAAGGTGACAAAATCATCTTGAAGGCTGCTATGTTCATCTTGAAGTTGAGAAAGTATCTTTTCCGAGGAGCCATTTCTTTTTTCTGCTTTGAGCGTTTGATTGGATTCAATCAATTCATCATGCGTATTTTTTAATGCTTCAAATTGTTTATTTAATGATTGGTGCTCAACTTGTAACTTGTGATAATCTGCTTTGAGGTTTTCTAATTCTGCTTGTAAAGCAGTATCCGTTGGACCACTTTCTGTTGCTGCCTCTTTGCTAAAAGCTATAATATTTTGGCTGCTAGAAAATTGTTGCCCTTTAGCTGCACCAATGAGTTTTTCGATTTCATCGTCTTCAGCGGTGGACCCTTCCTCAAAATCGGTCGAATCCGCTAAATTTGTACCATCAGCTACAGAAGCTGAATTTTGCAACTTGAGTATTTTTTTTCTGAGATGAGTATTATCTAATAATAACTCATTCTTTTCTTCTTTGATATTTTCAATTTCTTCTTCCAAGCGGTCAAGGGTAGTTTCGGCATCATTATACTTAGCATCTAATGCATTAAAATTATTTTCCAAAGATTCATAACTATCCAAAAGCGATTGTCGTTCTTCATCGACTTGTTCGTACAAATTTTTCTTAGAGGACTGATTAGCTATAAAATCTTCATGCTTCGTATTGAGCAATTGATAATTTTCCATTAAATCAGATAATCCTTGCTTTACTTTAGCATGCTCCGATTTAAGATGCTCATGTTGATTCTGTAAAACATCATGCTGAGGTTGAACTTTATCTAGCGATTTTTTTAAAGTATCAATGGTATCTCTGTCCTTTTTATGCCAACCAAAATACCAAAACAATGAAGTTAAGGCCATTGCACCAACAAATAAAAAACCTACATCAATAGTAGCGCTTATTATAGATCCATCTAATAAAAATAAATTCATTGTTTATATTTAGTAATTATTCTTCAATTTGAATTTCAATTCTGCGATTACTTTTTCGCCCTTGTTCCGTTTCGTTATCTGCAATTGGTGATTCTTCTCCTCTAGAAGTTGTTTCAATTTGCTTATTGTCCACCCCTTTAGCTTTTAATTCATCTCTGATATCTTTGGCATTTCTTAAGGCAATGGTGAAATTTAATTCCTTATCTCCACTTGCATCTGTATGTCCATTGATGACGACTTTACCACCATTAGCGACTAATCTTTGAGCGACCTCCTCAATGATGGCTTCAAACAATTCAGTCTTGACGCGCTTCGTATCATGGTCTATCAAAAAATAGTTTGTAGGTTGATTTGGCACATAATGGTCTACCCATTCATAACTCACCCCTGCAAATAAACTATCTTCTGTTAGTTTAAAGTTACTAATTGTATCTGAAAAAACCTCAATTCTATCCTCGCTTAAATTATCTAATAGTAATTTTTTTAATTCCATTGCCCTTGCGTGCCCCAAATCATAATCTAAGCCGGCTTGTTCTTGTAGGGTATGAAATCCAGTTATTTGTAATAATTGGTCGGCATTACCTTGTTCGAGAATACCATTAATGACATCATCATTGGCTCCTCCTAAGATTAGCCCGTAAGTCTTAGGTTTGAATAATAAGGGACTAGTTGTGGTAGAAATTTCTTTAGGAGATGCTTCGGGTACAGTTATTGTGTCAGGTTCAGCGGAGGAAGTACCGATTTGTTTAATGTTATATACATAATGGTACCAAAATAGGAAGCCCCATGCCATCAATAAGAATAAAAGAAAGTATGTTTTTCTCATAGTATTTTTTCCTTCAACTCTATGAGCGAAATTGAAGGTAATTATTAAATTTATGTGTGTGTAGTTTTGAACTAAGATGCAAAAAACAAGCCTATTTTTTGAATAACTAAATTTTTAATGAAACCTAATAATTTGAAAAAAGATAAGGTGTTCATTTTGTAGGAAATAGCTACCAAAAATCATTTTTCTTACAATTGCAGAAATATCGATTTTAGGAGTTAAATCAGTTTAAAAATTGGAATGTGACATTTTTTTGCACCGAATGCCAAACTTATAAAAAATTACTTGAAAAAGTAAGAGAATTGTAATTATATTGCTGTATTATTATAATTTTTTTATAAACACCAATTTGCACCTCCCTCAATTACCTGACAATACTATTACATGAAAAATACACAAATATTTTAAAAAATGTGGGAAACTGTTTTTTGGGTGGGTATAGCCATAGTATTTTATAATTTTATAGGCTATCCAATTTTTATTTTTTTATTTGTTAAAATTAGAAATTTTTTAGGACTCAATAAAGAGGCTGATATCATTCCTAATTATGAACCTGAAGTAACTTTTGTTATTCCTGCCTATAATGAGGAGCGATGGATAGTAGACAAAATTGCCAATTCTTTAGCTTTAAAATATCCAAAAGAAAAATTACATTTTTTGTTAGTAACAGATGGTTCCAATGACGGGACGATGAATCTAATTGACCATTATAATGTTCCTGAAGGAGTATCCTTTCGGCATTTTTATAAGCCAGAACGCAATGGTAAAATAGCAGCTGTTGAACGAATTATGCCAGAAATAAAGACCCCAATAGCGGTTTTTACGGATGCCAATGCCATGGTTAATGAAGAAGCGATTATAAATATCGTTAAACATTTTGCCAATCCTAAAGTTGGTGTAGTTTCCGGAGAAAAGCGAATTTATCAAGAACAAACAGGGGATGCCACAGCTGCTGGTGAGGGAATTTATTGGAAATATGAGTCTTTTTTAAAAAATCTGGATGCACAATTTTATTCCGTTATAGGTGCCGCAGGGGAGCTGTTTGCTATCCGCACCGAATTGTCGCCTACTATTCCTAGGGATAGTATAATAGAGGATTTTTTCTTGACTATGACCATCGCTACCAATGGATATAAAATTGCCTATGCGCCTAATGCTTATGCAATGGAAAGCCAATCTGCTTCTGTAAAAGAAGAACTAAAAAGGAAAATTAGGATAGCGGCAGGCGGGTTTCAGGCAGTAACAAGATTATCCCGATTGTTCAATATTTTCAAATATGGAAGACTTTCTTTTCAATTTATATCTCGCAGAGTGTTTAGATGGTTTGTGGTACCCGCAACCTTACCTATTATTTTGATTGCCAATATAATCTTAGCTCAACAAGGGAATCAATTCTATCAAATTGTACTTTTATTACAAATTGCCTTTTATTTATTGGCTTTAATAGGTTATCTTTTTGAAAAAAGAAAGCTCCGTATTAAAGCCCTATTTGTCCCTTATTATTTTTGTGTGATGCACTACGCAGTGTATCGAGGATTCTTCCGTTTTTTAAAGGGCAATCAATCCGTTTTATGGGAACGAGCAAAACGAGCTTAGGGAAGTCGTTAACTAGTATTTTTTTTGGGCTTTGGTTAAAAAAGTACTTGAAAAATTGAACAAATTAAAGGGAAAAATAGACTAATTATTAAGTTGAAAGCCGTAGATTAGTCTTATTTGAAGTTAAAAAAATCCTTTCTTTTTTATAGTTTGCGTAGAGATTAGCGAATATTCGCTAAGTTTTGGGGTTCTAGGTAATTCTTTAACTTAAAAGATTAGTATTTCACGCAAACTATTATGATAAACTCAATAATTATAGGCTCTGGGCACTATTTGCCAGAACTAGTAGTTCCCAATGCAGCATTTTTAAATCATGAGTTTTTTGATGCAGAAGGAGCAAAAGTTACCAAACCAAACTCCGAAGTTGTTCAAAAGCTAAATGAGATAACTGAAATTAGAGAGCGTAGATACGCACAAGATAATCATACCGCATCTGATTTAGCTTTTTTTGCGGCCGAAAAGGCTATCCAATCCGCTTCCATTGACAAAGAAACCTTAGATTATATTATTGTTGCTCATAATTTTGGCGATGTACTCAAAGGTAGTAATCGGGTAGATATCATGCCTTCTTTAGCTTCAAGAGTGAAACATAAATTAGGTGTTAAAAACCCTGAATGTGTTGCATATGACATAGCATTTGGATGTCCTGGATGGGTTCAAGGAATGATACAAGCAAATTATTACCTTAAGTCAGGAGAAGCTAAAAGAGTGATGATAATAGGTACAGAAACCTTATCAAGAGTGATTGACCCGCACGATAGAGATAGTATGATTTATGCAGATGGTGCAGGTGCAACTATTTTAGAAGGGAAAGAAGAAACCGAGACTAGAGGCATTTTAGCTCATGCTTCCCGTACGGATGCAGTAGAGGAGGCATTTTATTTATGGATGGGTAAATCGAATAAAGCTGCAGCTTGCCAAGAACAATTGTATATAAAAATGCACGGCAGGAAATTGTATAAATATGCTGTCAGAAATGTACCTCCTTTAGTAAAAAAATGTTTAGATAAAGCAGGTTTAGATGTTTCGGATGTCAATAAAGTGCTCATTCATCAGGCGAATGCCAAATTGGACGAAGGTATTATCCGTTCTTTTTTCCGATTATATGGTATTAGAGAAGTACCAGTGGATGTAATGCCTATGTGTATTGAAAAGATGGGTAATAATTCTGTAGCGACTGTACCTATTTTATATGATTTGATTCAGACAGGACAATTGGCAGGGCATAAAATTCAAAGTGGAAACCATTTAGTTTTTTCTTCTGTAGGTGCAGGAATGAATGTGAATGCCATTGTATATAAGGTATAAATGAAGATAATTTGGGGTGATTTTTTGGAAATGCGTCTATCCGATATGGCTAGCATCTTCCAGGTTGTTGAGTTGTAATTTAGGCGAACAAAAGGGTGGTGTCTACGAATAACCAATAACCTTTCTTACCTTTGTTCAAACTTTCGACTCTTTATGAAATTTGAGGACTACCGCATATCACCAGACATTAAAAAAAGTATCGCTAAATTAGGCTTTAAACGGCCAACAGATATTCAGTATAAAGCCATTCCAAATATTCTTAAGGGAGAGGATTTATTAGCCATTGCACAAACAGGCACAGGAAAAACGGCAGCCTTTGCCATACCAATATTAAGTATCCTTCATGACCAAAAGCAAGGGCGTAAACGGCCTGATGGAATTAAGTGTTTGGTAATGGTTCCTACCAGAGAATTAGCAATTCAAATCAATGATGTATTTTTAGATTTAGGGCGCCATACAAAAGTCAATACCTTTGCTATATTTGGTGGAGTAGAGCAAGATGCTCAAATTGCTAAACTACAAAAAGGTATCGATATTTTGGTCGCAACACCCGGACGGATGTTCGATTTAATAAGCCAAAAGCATTTAAATTTGGAGCGAGTAGAAATGTTGATTTTGGATGAAGCAGACCACATGCTTGATTTAGGATTTATCAAAGATATTCGAGATGTACTGCGCTTTTTGCCCAAGAAAAGACAAACCCTATTTTTCTCAGCAACCATCAACGAGAAAATCAAAAAGATTGCTTATTCTCTAGTGAGTAAAGCAGCTATCCGTATCCAAATTTCTCCTAAAGACCCTGTATCTAAGCGAGTTGACCACTTTGTTACTTATGTGGACATGGACGATAAACGTTTCTTTTTAGAACGGCTAATCAACCAAAATGAGGAAGCAAAAATATTGATTTTTGTTCGGACCAAAGTAAGAGCAGAAAGGGTTAAAAAGGCAATGGCTAGGGTAGAAATTAATACCTTGACGATTCATGGAGATAAAGGACAAAAAGACCGATTTGCAGTAATGAAAGAATTCAAAACAGGGGCGGTAAAAGTTTTAATCGCTACAGATGTATCGGCAAGAGGCATCGATATTCCAAATGTGACTTATGTGGTCAATTACGACTTGCCAGAACAAGCTGAAAATTATGTCCATCGAATTGGGCGGACAGGAAGAGGCACTCATAGAGGGTATGCCATTTCTTTTTGTAGCCCTGAAGAAAAAGAGTTATTAGAAGCTATAGAAAATTACATCACAAAACCTATTACGGTGATGGAATTGGATAAGGAAGATTATGATGCGACGATTACCTTTTCTACAGATGTTAAGCCAGATTGGAAAGGATTGAAAGAAGAAATGGATGCATTTGAAAAGACGCAAAGAAGAAAAAGGAAAAAGAAAAAATAGTCCCAATAAGAATGGTAGTAGGAAGTTATTTTAAAAAGCTATTATCGGATTATAACCCATAAGATTATAAAACCGATAATAACTATGGCCCAAATTTTGGGCGAATTTGTTTACTCTTTTTAATTGAATTAATTGACGCTTTTAAAATTGAATTAACTACTCTTCTATAATTTAATTTCTAACTTTTTTAAAACTGAATTATTTACTCTTTTTAATTGAATTAATTGACGCTTTTAAAATTTGAATTAACTACTCTTTATCATTTATTTTCTAACTTTTTTTAAATTGAATTAATTATTCTCTTTGAGGACTATTGATTGTTTTCAATCACAAATTGGCGTTCTACTATCTTTCTATTTCTTCCTTCAATAATAAGGATATACATTCCATTTTGATAATCCGCCGTATTAACTGTTACTTTTTTATCTCCTTTAGTTAAGGGTCTAGTAGTCATTTCCGCTCCTGACATATTAAATATCCGAACATTCCCTTCAAGGTTAGAAAAATGACCGACCTTTAAATTAAATACATCTCTAACTGGGTTAGGGTAAATAGTGATAGCAGCGTCATCAATTAAAAATGGTTCAGATTGGATAGAAGAATATCTATAATCACCATTTTTATATTGCTGTTTGACCCGATAAAAGTTAGTGCCATAATCTGGTGCTTCATCTATTTCAGATAGCTCATTTTCAAAATTATCGGTAATAACCTTAATCGCCTCGAAATTTACGCCATCCATAGATTTCTCAATCACAAACCTTTTGGTATTGTTTTTATTATCTGCTAACCATTCGAGCATCATTCCTTCTTTTTTGACATTTAAGTCTAAATCGAAATTGCCGAAGATTTCATTACCATATAATATATGCGTATCTTCTTCTTCTGGACCTTCCTCCACTTCATCGTAAGTACCAGAATAAGCGTTTACAAAACCAGCACCAAGCACAGAGATTTGATTGCCAATATTTAATTTTTTAGACTTGAATAATTTAACATCATTTTTTCCAACAAACCTTGGTATACCTGTATCTTTTCCAGTATTCTGAAAAGAAAAAATAGGTACTTCTTCTCCCTCTACATAATCCAAATCCTTGATGTGTCCCACTAAGTTGAAGATTAAATAATCTTTTTTAGGATTAGATTCAGGTGAAATAATATTATTATTGTTTTGCCAATTTCCTTTAAAGCTTTGAATATTGCTTGGTTGGAAACCTCCAGTTGCTACTACCAAACTAATTTGAGCAGTATTGGTAATATTCATTGGAGAAGGAAATGATTTTTCTGGTTTTAATTTTACCACGTAAGTGACGCCATCTTCTTGTTGCTCAATTGTAAAATTTATTTGAGCGAAGATAGAGGTGTTGAAAAATAGTAATAACAGGACTACTAGCGTTCGCATAATTCAAGTGTTTTTTAATTGTAAGTAAGTGAGATAAATCTCAATAGAGGGAAAATAAGGGGAATTATACGGGAGATAAGGTAATTTAAAATAGGAGGGATAGTTACTACAATAGAGCAAAAATAACGCCAAAATTAGGATTTTAGGTCTAAATTATATTTATTTAGTAATCCTGCTAAATTATTTTTCGAAAATTTAGCTTTTTCTACCTGATTTTTACTAGGGTCAATGGAAAAGGAGTAGGCATTACTAAAATCAGCGTTTTTTAAATTGGTTGCCTCAAACACCGCGTTCGATAAATCAGAATTTTCAAAAGAAACCCCTTCAAGGTTCGTTTCTGAGAAATCAACTTCCAGTAAGGAGCAATTTAGAAAGTCAGTTTTTTGTGCTTTGACTTGTAGGAAGGAAGAATAATCCAATCTGCAACCCTCAAATTTAGCGGCAAACAAAAAATCATTACATCCATCAAATCGAATACCGATTAATTTACAATTTAAAAATTCAACGTTTCTAAGTCCTGTTTCGGTTAATTTTGCATTGCTGAAATCGCAATTTTCAAATTGACAATCAATAAAATTGAAGTAAGACAAACGCAATTCTTTAAATTGGCAATCAATAAATTGACAATTTTCATAATTTCCCTTCTGTAAACCAAGTAGGGAAAAATCTTTGCCATTAAATGTAAGGTCGTCGATAAAATGTTGACTCATAAATTATTAATTTTGAAAAAGACTATTGTCGACTCAATAATACTATTTTAGTAGTAATAAAGCAATTCTTAACCTAATCTATGAGATTACCATTTGGTATTTTTGAAGGTAAATTTATTCATATTTCTGAGATAAAATCTGGTCGGACGGATGTTTGCTGTCCATATTGTAAACAGCCGCTGATAGCTAAAAAGGGAAGAATAAAAAGACATCATTTTGCACATAGTGGAGTAGGGTGTATAGCGCATTATGCTGGACATTTTTTTGGACTAGCTGGAAGACTACCAATTAGTTTGCCCTTGTCTGTTTATGCGCAGCAAAAACTAACAAAAATTAATGGTTATTTTAGTAAATTGCAGCAAGCGCATCAAGAATTTCACCTAAGAAATGCAGGCGAAGTAACCATCATTCCAGCGCTACATGATACACTTAAATTATTATTGACATCGGATAAAACGGGGCAGGTAAAAGAAGTAAGGAAACAAGTAGACCGTTTTATGAATCAGACGATAGCTCCTTTTCCAGATTTTCATTTAATTAGGTCTTCCGAATTGCCACCGACTTATACAGATGGTAAGCATACTTGTACTTTTTCTGAATTAGCGAATGATAAATATGAATATTATTATGCGGCTATCTTTGAACCTGCTGTTAAATTTTTAAAGAAATACCATCAGACAAGCTATGACTTTAAGGAAATTGCAAATAAAATGAACCTTTTCCAAAAGGATTTGGCCTATTTTAATCAATTTGATTTATATTTTATCGAAGTAATTGCCGACCATCAACGATTTTATAAAATTGGGTTGACATCTAGAAAGTTAGAAATTAGGTTAAAAGAAATAGAACAAGACCTGAAAAATTTTTATTTAAACATTCAAATGACCCCTCTTTTTGAAATTAAAGGATTTGCTTTTTTAGAGACTTTTTTCAAACAAAAGTATGTTAACCAACAAATGAAAATAGGGTCATTAACAGAGTATTTTTCATTTTCTAAAGAGCAAGTTGTATTGATTTTAAAAGACCTTCATTTATTGAACTATAAAGCGGGACCAGAAAGAGGAAACAAAGATTGGATAAGCTGGATTTATTTTAATTTTAATGGAAAAATATATGGTCATCAAGAAAAAAACGTTTATATAAAAAACAAAAAGATAGGACTATCGACAACTGAATTTGAAAAATTGACCGTGCTAATAAATATTGAAAATAAGGAATAGATTGTTACAAATCCGTAACCAGCTCGTCTTAATATAGGATTGACAGTTGTTTGATTACAAATCTGAAACGGATATTCATTAACAGCTTATCAAAAAGCATTATTTTTGTCTAAAACATAAAACCATGTCTAAGAAAAATTACAGTCTTGAAGCAAGTAATTTGATTAAAGAGCATACCCTCTATAGTTTAGGCTCTGGAATGATTCCAATTTTAGGATTGGATATTATGGCAAATACGGCCGTTCAAATGGAATTGACGAGACGATTATGCAAATTATACCATCTAAAATTTGAAGAAGCGCAGTTAAGAGCGCTGCTCAATGCTTTAGTTGGCTCTACCGCCGCAAGAGTATATGCGATGGGAACTAGGTCCTTATTAAAATTGATTCCAGGAGTTGGTACAATGGTTGGTGGGGTAGTAGTAGGATTATATGCTGCCGCCTCTACTTATGCGAGTGGAGAAGTTTTTAAGCTGCATATTGAAAAAGGAGGAACATTGAATGATTTTGATGCAAAAGCTATGCAAAAATACTATAAGATTAAGCTAGAGGAAGGAATGAAAATTATTGAACAATGGAAAAAAGAACGGTAGTTAAATTTTTTTGCATTTGTTATACTTCCGTTAATAGTGAGGATGGAGCAATAATTAAAAGGCTATTTTTGTTTTTCATAGTTACGATTACCATTATCATACTAAACAATAACCTTATAATAAAGCCTAGATGAAAAAATTAATTTTGTGCTTATTTGTGTTTGCGTTAATCAGTCCATCTTTGAAAGCACAAGAATCGCTTTCAAAGGAGGAGCAATTTCAAAAGAATTATAATAAGCGTATTAAAAAGGAAAGACTTTATGGCGTATATATTCCAAAAGACGTTCCTGATGCTATAGCACAATTGAATAAATTAACCCCTAGAGATGCAAAGACAGCATTTAGAGGAGTGCCTGAGGAAGTGGCAGTTACTAAATTACATTTTAGTTTAGGACGTTGGATTATTCATAATTGGGGATTTTATGAAGGTTCTCGATTGTCTCATCATCTAAAAAAAATAGGAGCGAATCATCCAGATGACCAAGCTAAAGTTTTGATTACCGCCTATCATCGATATTTGAATAAAAACCCTTTAGAAGTTAAAAAAGTAGCTGATTTTTATACAGAAAAACGACGAAAAGAATACGAAGAGAAAAAGAAAAAAGGGACAGTTTTATCTAAAGAAATTAAAAAGAAAGATAATTAGGCTTTATTCCGAACTGAAAAGTAACGCCAGCACTTGGAGTGCTACGGTACTTCTTTTCATACGACTTATTTTAGAATGAACACTATTGATTAAAGACTATTTGAAATAATTAATTGGCTGAATTTAAGTAGCTAAAAAAGAAAGAGCATATCCCGTGGGATACGCTCTTTTTGTGTTCTTAGTGTTTATTTTTTGTTCTGAAATAGTCTTTACAATGTTTAAAAAGTGTTTTTGTTTTTAGCCTAGTGTTTGAAGTATTTGTTAATTGTTTTTGTAAAAATTTTTGTTTTTATCTAATCAATAGTGTTTAAAAAAGTGTTTGTTTTTTGTTCTGAAATAGTTTTGCAATGTTCGAAAAGTGTTTTTGTTTTTAGCTTAGTGTTTGAAGTGTTTGAAGTGTTTGTTAATTGTTTTGTAAAAGTTTTTGTTCTAATTAGTCAATGGTGTTTAAAAAGTGTTTGTTTTTTGTTCTAAAATAGTTTTGCAATGTTCGAAAAGTGTTTTTGTTTTTAGCTTAGTGTCTGTAGTGTTTGTTTTTTGCTTTATGTTTAGTTTGAACTTCCTTCAGTGTATAGTTCATTTAAGTAATCATTTTTATTGGCGCTTGTATAAAAATCAATGCATCCTCCTCGGCCGCTTCTCATTATACTTGCACAAGTACCATCACTATTCTTTGCATCATTATGACCTCGTTCCAGGTAACAGTGACCTAATTCATGAAAAATTATCATTTCCTTAGCATTGTCGCTTGCTGTAGTCCAAAAATCAATATCAATAACTACATGGTTAGGTTGGTCTAATCGGTGGTTACATAAACCAACAGTCCCATGTGCATGGATTTTTTCGATAGACCCTGTAATACCTGCAGTTGCTAAATCTATAGCCATTCCTCTTTCCGCAGCTTCTGCTTCAAACTTTTCAAAATAACTCCATAATTCAGCTTCAACACCTTGGTATTCTTTATTTAATTGAATTTGCTCCTCTTTACCACAAGCAACTAAAGTAATTAAGAAAGAGAAAGCGATGATTCTGATTAAGTTAAAGTATGTCATGCTGATGGTATTTGAAACGCTGGGAGGAGAAACGCTAGTTTTGTATTTAAGAAAAAATGCAGGGAGGAAAGAAAAGGAGGAAAATGCTTGTCACAAATATTAAAGGAAGGTATTTTTTTAGCGACAATTCAAAGATGCAGGTGTTTTGAGGTTATATGCAAAGAAAAATGCAAAAAAAGAGGAAAAAACACGAAAATAATTTTAAAAACCTAAAACTTTGGCAAGTCTGTGACTAGGTTGATTTACGGAGTAATATTTGGACAAATTATAGTTGGGAAATAGAAAATAGCGATTAAAGTATTGAAAATTAATGTCTTTTAGGTTGGATTATTATCTAATGCGAATTTGGTAAATTTCAACTAATTGAGGAAATACCTAGGATTTTAAGAAAATTGAGTAGTATTTGTGACCAGCTTTCGGAAGCGGACTTTTAAATCATTTATTTAGAAAAAAATCGCCTTTAAATATTTCTGTCTTATTATTCTTCAATAATACCACCACTACATATATATATATGTCCGATTCAGCTATTTTGCCTTTATAATAGCCATCCCACGATATATTTTGATTCGGAGCTACCTTATCGACCGTATAAATTAATTGTCCCCAACGGTTAAAAATTTGAAACTCCTTTATCTGCTGGATAGTAGGGCCAATAAAGACTGTAAAGTGCTTATTATCCCCATTTGACGTAGGTTTAAATATATTTGGTAGGTAAATAGGTGTTTTATCTAGCACATTAATTGTATTTTCTATACTTGCTTCACAGCCCAAGAGATTGCTTACGATAAGTTGATAGGTTATCGTTTGGCTAGGTTTGGTTATCGGATTAGGACAATCCGAGCAGGAAAGGTAGGTCTTTGGAGTCCAATCGTAGCTTAGAGGACCATCATATTTGATAATTGGCTTCAAATGAAGTTGTTCCCCTTTCTTCAAAAAAGTGTCTTTTTGGATATTAGTAATACCTAATTTATCTGGGTCATATAAAGTCACCCGATTTGTTGTCACACAATTTTCAGCATCAGTGACATAAACTTGGTAAGTACCTCCTGGCAAATTATCAAAATAATTATCTTTTTGAAATGGTTTATCAGCTATTGCATATTGAAAAGGAGGAGTGCCATGAGAGATACCGACCATTTCTATAATACCATCTTGCGCTCCATTGCACGTAGGCGGATACATTTCTATAGAGTCAATGCGCAACTTAGGCAACTCTTCAATAAAAATGGACTTAATAGTAGAACAATTATTTAAGTCCGTTAAGGTTACTTCATAAAATCCTTGCAGTAATTGATTTAATTGAGGACCAATGGCTCCATTGGACCAATTATATTGAAAACTATTCGCTAAACCACCTGAACCTTGGACTAAAATTGTACCTGTTGGATGATGGCAGCTTATATTTTCTTTTTCCAGAATATCTATCCGTAAAGGGGGTGGGCTATTAATAGTTATCATTTGGGTGAACCTAGTGGATTGGTCAAAACCTGTTAAGGAATGATTCCCAATAGGAAGTTTTAGTAATTGTGTGGTATTAATTTGAGTCAAACTATCCTTAAAATGATTTCCGTTTTCTAAAGTAAGCGTATAAATAAAAGGTAATTCACCGCTTAAAATTTCAATAGAAAAGGTAGTACTATCAGCCGAACACTTTAAGGTATCGACAACTAACTTTAAAGCTAAATTTTGAAGGCATTCGATTTTTGAATCGAATTCATCATTATTCGCATAAGCATTATCAAACCCAAAACCTAGTACAGTTAATTGGTTGCCAATATTTACATCATTGGAGTTGGGCGGCCAAAAGGCATCAGAAAAGTTTTCTATTAATTCAATACTTCCATTGCAATCTTCCTTATTATTTTGGAAACTAAATAAAGGAATAGGAGTCCCTGCTTCAATTTTTGGATTCGTAATAGGAGTGCCCAAAATAAATACATGATAATCAAAGGAAGGAGATTCAATCGGACTGTTTATAGTTGCGGCTTTACTCCAAATGCCTGTGATTGAATTGATAGCGGTAATATTAAAGGTGCCGGAGGTAGTTTTTAAAGTAATTTGTCCCGTATTGGTAATATTTTTAGGAGCTAATAAGGTTTGATTTGGAATTACTGAAATTAAATAAGTTTCTTCTTCAGGTGAATAGGTGAGCTTACCTGTTAATTGTCCAGCTATTTGAGAGCTATTTAAAAGCATTATTAGTAAAGTCACAAAGAACTTTATCATGGGGTAATTCATCAAGGGGTATTTTCTCAAAAAAAAAGTAATCAATCTTTTGCGGATTGACATTAAGCACTTAAAAGCCAAACTTTTTAGGACCAACAAATTTTAAATGTTGATAGTTTTTAAGTCCTAAAATGAATATTAAGTAACGACGAAATAATAAGTCCGTCAATTTGGGGGAGGCTATTTTGTTCTCAGTTTTTCTTTAAAAGAAGGAGTATTGTTGATACTATGACTGATTTTAAAGGAAAAATGAGGACAAAAGAGACCGCCCAAATGGCGGAGTTATTGTTTTGCCGTTACTAAGTTCAAAATTCCTTCTGTAGAAGGTTTAAAACTCCAAAATTCATCGGAATAGGCTTTGAGTAGAAGCTTTATGCTTGAACTTGAGTATTATTTAGTTGCTAATATGATTTAAGGAAAAAATTGGAAAGAGAAAAAAAGTGTACGCAGGGAGTTTGGTAATAAATTTTGGAATATGGTTGTTTGTATGGAATATAATTTGTTGACTCATTATTGCATAGAGTAATAAATGATTACATATCACCTTTACCCTGACGTACAATAGGGTGGCTTCAAGAACCATGCTAAAGTGTAATTTTTAGAAAAAAATAAATATTTTTTATTCATATTATAAATTGGTCTATTTATTGTAATCTAATTATTAAAGATTAATACTCAATTAAGAAAAAGTAATTTTTTATACCTACCAATTTAGCTTTCAGAAAGACCTACTTACCAATCTTTGACCACATCTCAATAAAAGAAAACCACCAAAAAGCCTTGCTTTATAAGGCAGGGCTACAAAATTGAATTTGTAAAATAGTTTTATAAACCTAGTATTAAATGATTCAAAGTCTTTAGAAATAGTAGTTACTACTTCTAAATGCCAATCATTTAAAATCTAATTAAAATTAGAATTTTCTAATTACTCCTTTCTATGGACACTTTAAAAAGATTATTTTTTATCATTTTTTTATTAGGGTTAGCCAACTTTAATTTGCTAGCCTTTACAGGAATCAGCTCCAATAGTGATACTAGTCAGTGCTTAATTGACCTTGAGCTAGATCAATTGGAGAATGGGGACATAATGGTATCTATGATTCCTGACACTACCTGGAATTTTCCTTTCAACATAGTGAGTACTGCTCAGTTTACCATAAAAGCACCAACTGGTAATTTTGGTATTGATACCATTATTAACTTAATCGACCAGGTGGTATTTTTTGAAACCAGCACGGTTGTACAGCCAACGGAGGCACCTGGGTTTGATTATATTTCTATTGGCTTAGGTGCTCAAGGAACGGATAAAATACCTTTTGAAAAAGGTATGAAGGTCAATTTATTTGTAATGAAAAATTCCTTATCCTGTAATATTGGCAGCATTACGTTGATGAATAATTTTTCTGACCCATTTTTTCCACCTAATGCTCAAGATGCAAATGTTGGTCAACAAATTACCGTTGCTGGGTATAATTTGGCGGATACGCCGATTGGTATAAGAGGAACAGGTATAGCTTGTGAACCTAAAATGGAGGTTGAAAACCCAACCGATTCAGTTGACTTAGGGGTACAGATAGTCCAACAAGATATTTCCTGTTTTGGGCTAACTGATGGATTAATTGTGGCAAAAGGAAATGGAGGAACGCCTCCATATATTTATAACTGGAACACTTTAGATACAAGTTCGACTATAGAGAATTTAGAGGCTGGCGACTATCAATTGACTTTAACAGATGCTACTGGCGCAATGATTTCAGTGGAAGTAACCATCACCGAACCAATGCAGTTATTTCTAGGTATAGATAAAATGGATGCAACAGATGCAATCTCTGCTGATGGCTCCGCTACGCCTATTTTTGCGGGAGGTACTGGCCCATTTCAATTTGAATGGAGTAATGGTTCGATGGATTCTTTACAAACTAACCTTGAAGTAGGTACCTATATGCTGACGGTTACAGATGCGAATGGATGTGAAATTTCTCAATCCATTATCATAAGTCATGCGGATTGTCCTGCCATTGATGTCATGCTAGATATGAAAGCCCCAAATTGTCCAGGAGATAGTACTGGAGGGTTGAGAGTAACGCCGCTTACAGGCTTGGCACCTTATTCTTTTATATGGGAAACAGGTGATACTACTTTGAACTTGGATAATATACCAACTGGAAATTACATGGTGACAATAACGGATGCCAACGGATGTATGATGGCAGTAAGTGCTTTATTGCCGGATGCTAATCCTATTATTATTGAATTAACAGCCGATGAAGATACCGAACCGGGAGAAGGAAGCATAAGTTCAGTGGTTTCAGGTGGAAGTATGCCTTATACGTACGCATGGAGCAATGGTAGTAATGACCAATCTATAAGTGGTCTAGAAAATGGCGTATATGAGCTTATGATTACGGATGCCAATGATTGTATACAAAGCGCTTCAATCATCATTGGAGCACTAGATGATTGTACCTTAGGACTTTTAACAGAATTAGGACAAGATGTAATTTTAGACACCATTAATTGTCAAGAAAGTGGAGAAATATGTTTACCCGTACCTTTAGATAGTATGGTAAATTACTCTCTGTTTTTAGATGGTACCTCTTATATGGAAAGTATCACAGGCTGTCAATTTGATACCCTATATGCTTTTACTTATTTTACGTTACCTGGAAGAGGAGATTTTGGCCCTTATTTATTAAGGGATTGGTCCTTAAATGGTCAAACCTTTACAGGTGAATTTCAAAATATCACTGCTCTAGTAGATTCCATGAATACTTGGGATGAATTAGGAACTTGGACAATTGATACAGATATTTTAATAATTGAGGGTGGTTTGGCTGCTAATAGTTATGGCGAAATGACCATAGAAACGCCTTTAACCAGTTCAACGACAACACTTGATTTAAATACAAGGTTAACTCCTACGGGGACTTTAGTCTCGTTTGAATCAGGAGCACACGAATTGATTTTAATTGATAAAAAAACTACTTGTTCTGATACTTTAAATATAATGTTGCCTTGTGATGAGCGGGTTGGTAGAGATACAACAATAGTGGTTGAGGTTCAAATAGGGGAGTTAGACTCTATTTCCTTATCAGATATATTTGGAGATGATTTCACAATTTCCGTGAATCAATGCCCAAATGAAATGGATGGAAATGCCACAATTGATTTATCTTCAAATAATGACCAAGTTAACATCGAAGGGATTGAAGCAGGAACCGATGAGGCTTGCTATATAATCACTATTAAAGATATTACTGGAAGTGAAGGTGAAAATGATACGATAATAAATTTAACTATTCAAGTTATTGTTTTGCCACAACCAATGGACTGTCCTTCTTTTATTGATTTGGATACTTTTTCAATGGAAGTGGCTGGATGTGAAGATTTTTCTATTTGTGTTCCATTGAACTATGACAGTTTGCTAACCTATGCAATTACAGATAATGGCGCTGCTTTTTCAGGGATTGTTTCCGCTTGTGATAACGACAATGGAAGTATGTTGACCTTTACAACTGCAGCGACCCATCAACTAATTTTTAGGAATAGCGAAAATTGTCAAGATACCTTAATTGTTGCGATAAACGCGCCCGCTTGTGATGAAGATTTGGTTATAAGAGATACCATTGAAGTCAATGAGATGGGGGAGTCTTGTATCACCTTTGAAGGACTGCCTACTCCTTTTCAATCAGTCAGAGATATTTGTCCAGAGAAAAATGGCGAAATGGTGATGTTCGATATCGAAGGAACCGATGGTTGTATTGATTATATTGGGGTAGAATTAGGTACAGATACAGCTTGTATTGAAGTTTGTGATGTCTTTGGATTTTGTGATACCATTACCCTTGTTATAATTGTTTCAAGTGGGGAAACACCTTTTCCCGATTTTGCAGCTGT
Organism: uncultured Saprospiraceae bacterium; assembly: GCA_937974625.1. Taxonomy (GTDB): domain Bacteria; phylum Bacteroidota; class Bacteroidia; order Chitinophagales; family Saprospiraceae; genus JAFMDF01. The sequence continues at coordinate 4,485 of CALJVJ010000207.1, read as the reverse complement.
TGATGACTCTACTTCAACAGGATTGAATGAACCAATAGTACTAAATGCATTAGGAAATGATATTTTTTCTACTATCGAAAGCATGGAATTAGTTACTTTTCCTGAAAATGGCATTGCAACTTTTAATCTAGATGGCACTATTCGGTACGTCCCAGTAACAGATTATTGTAATGATTCGATTCCAGAAACGTTCGACTATGCTATCTGTAATGAAACTGTTTGTGATACAGCAACCGTTACGATTTTTGTAAATTGTGTAAGTAGCCGAGATTTCATTATATATACGGGTTTGTCTCCAAATGGAGATGGAGTGAATGATGTATTTCAAATCGATGGTATCGAAGATTATCCTAATAATAGTGTTAAAATCTTCAATCGATGGGGAAATACCGTCTATGAAATGGATGGATACAAAAATGAATGGAATGGCAATTGGGGAAGACGAGGCGAATTATTACCCGATGGTACCTATTTTTACATATTCGATACAGGGGAAGGAAAACAGCATAGCGGATTTCTAGAGATAAGGCGGTAGTAGTTGTGAGTTGTGAGTGGTAAGTTGTAAGTATATTGACCAGGTAACTAATGTAAAAATTGTGTGATTGTAAATGTGCATAATGTAATTATGCAATCACACAATTTTATAGTTAGACCTAATTAAACATTATGATAAGGTTCATTCCTAAGAATAGTCATAGCTCTATAAAATTGTTCTAAGAAGAAAAGCCGGACCATTTGGTGGGAGAAAGTCATTTCGGATAAGGCGATTTTATAGTTAGACCTTTGATAAACAGTATCGGAAAAACCATAGGAGCCACCGACTAAAAAAATGATGCGGTGATGAGATTGGTTGAGTTGCTGTTCTATAAATCTGGCAAATTTTACGGAGGTGAAATGTTTTCCTTTTTCGTCCAATAAAATTAAAAAGTCTCCGTTTTTGAGTTTAGCAAGTATTTTTTCGCCTTCTTTTTGTTTGACCTGTTGAGGCTTTAGATTTTTAGCGTTCTTTACGTCGGTAATTAAAACAGCTTCTAATTTTAAATATCGTTTGATTCTTTTTTCAAAGATAGCCATTCCATTTTTTAGGTAGGTTTCATTGGTTTTACCAATTGTCCAGAATTCTATTTTCATAAGTAACGCGGATTGTTAATCCGCCTCTTTTAAAAGTGCCTAATATCAACACACTATTAATTTTCAGCGGTCATCAAAAAAACTCCCAGAAATTTTATCCTAATTATCTTTCCTTACTAATCACCTATCACACAACCAACAGACCATCCTGCATTTCCACTTTTCTATCACTCATTTCCGCCAATTCTTCATTATGGGTAACGATGACAAAGGTTTGTTGAAAATCGTCTCGAAGTTGAAACAGTAATTGATGTAATTCTTTGGAAGAGGCGGAATCTAAATTTCCACTAGGTTCATCTGCAAAAATAATTCCAGGGTCATTAATAAGCGCTCTTGCAACAGCTACTCTTTGTTGTTCTCCACCCGATAACTGACTGGGTTTATGATTAAGGCGGTCTGAAAGACCTAAATAATCTAGTAATTCTCTAGCCTTTTTTCTTACCTGATTTTCTGGTGTTTTTAAAATAAAACCCGGGATACAGACATTTTCCAAAGCAGTGAATTCAGGCAATAAATGATGGAACTGAAAAATAAAACCAATATGTTGGTTGCGAAAAGATGCTAAGTCCTTAGCATTAAGGGTGGAGATTTCTTTGCCATTAAATAAGACACTTCCTTTATCAGGTTTATCCAACGTACCAATAATGTGCAATAAAGTGGATTTTCCGGCACCTGACTTTCCTACAATAGAAACAATTTCTCCTTTACCTACTGAGAAATCAACTCCTTTTAAAACATGTAGCTTGTCATAGGATTTTTGGATATTGGTAGCTTTGAGCATAAAGACTTTAAAATTGAAAAGCGGATAGAATTATCCAGTGACTTGCCGTCACTGGATAATTTTTGATACAAATGTAATGGTTTTAAAGTTATCTCAAAGTACCAGAAATACCCATTGCACCAAATTCAGTATCGAGTTGTCCTTCAAAACCTTTACTAGTAAAAGTGCCTTTTAATTTAATTAAAACACCTTGTACTTCAAATTTTCCTGTTAATTTATGGCCATCTAATTTGGCATCTTGTAACTCGAGTTCGCCAGCACTAGAGGAGAAAGTAACTTTAACTGCTCCATTTTCTTTGCTAACAACCATTGTGCCTTTGACATCCGCTTGGTCAGGAATATCAGTCACTTCAAAATCGTAAGTTCCAGAAGGGTCATGAATGATAGTTGAGGCATCTGTTGTGCTAACAAATAAAAGTGATAATAAAGCGAAGGAGAATAAAAATTTGATTTTCATAATTAATTTATTTTTCTAAAAAAATCAGCAGTAAACTAAAAGAAGCAACTACTGAAAAATGATACACCCAAATGTAACGAAAAAAGGGTTTTAAGATTGGACATTTGCTAATTTTTGTAAATAATTAACAAACTATCCTTTCTAAAACCCTTTTTTATTAAAATTCTATTCAAAGAAGTTGTATAAAAACTATTTAATTGACTGTGAAAACCAGAAAACTAAACCAGTTTTAAGAACCGTTTTCTGATACTTCTATCTTCATCAATAATTCTTAAACAACTTCTAAATGAATGTATTATTCAACTACTAATTTTCTACTTATTATACTTCCATTGCTTTCCATTTGCAAAAAGTAGACTCCACTACTTTTTAAATCACTTTTCTGAATAGTAAAGTTTTGAATTCCTTGTCCAACTGTTCCAGAAAATATAGTCGATACTTGCTGACCCGCTGTATTATAAATTGCTAAGTTGGCTTGATCCAATGATACTGGTGAATCAAGCGTAATCGTAGCACTTTCTTGTATGATAGTTGGTGCGACGGTTAAATTAACACCCGCTGTTTCTAAATAATTAACAGAAGTAGAAAAAGATGCATCTACAAAGTTGGCATTTTCGAACTCATAAGTATCGCCTACCTTTTTCCAAATAATAGCCGCTACTTCTAAATTCTCGGTGTTCCATCCTGCATCGATAGCTTTCGTATCGGTAAAATTAAATTCAGTATTGGCGCTAATGGTTCCATTGGCGATAACATTTCCAAAAGTACCCGCCATGGAAGAACGAAGGATTTTTTTGTGATTGGCATCACTTCCACGATTTGATTGATCCTCTATTACACCGTCTTCTACAATTAATAAAGAAAGGTAATAGTCCCCGTTTCCTTCTTGGAAGAATAAAACTTTTGTCTTGACTTCCAAATTATTATCCTTGATGGATGCAGTTATACCTGCATTTACTACAGGACTTGCATTTTTAGCTGTTTCCACTTCCGTTCCAGCATTTTCTAATATATTTCCTGTGGTATATTTCGTACGGTGTACATAAAACAATGGCTGACCAAATGCACCCGGAAGGTTATTGGAAAAGTCTTTAGATTCAGGAGAATGTAATTGACTAGAACTGCTAGGATGTATACTTAAAATGACTGCTTTATCTGCGTATTCGTTATTAAGTTCAGTAAAATTGTCCCATGCTTGAGTACCGCAATTAGGACACCAGGTCGCTCCAATTTTTGTAATCACCACTTTTTGTTCCTGTGGAACATCTTGTGCAAATAGATTTGCCTGAAAAGCAATTCCTAAAATAAGAAAGAGGTAAATTTTTTTCATCGGGATATTAATTTAGTGATTTTATAAAATGTTAGAGTTGTTGTTTTATTTTTTATAAAATAATTTAACAAAGATAAGTTGCTTCGTTCACTATTGCTTTATTTTGCAAATAGATAAATATTTATTTCATAATAATGTTTTCCACTTGACACCATATTTACAAAAACAAGCCTTATACGAACCTTTCTTTTATCAACGAGTATCCAAGAATTTAGGAATAGTCGTAGTTATTCCTGCCTACAAGGAAGAATATTTGTTATTGAGCCTGATGTCCATAAAGAAATGTAAACTGCCTTTAAGTGACGTGGAAGTAATCGTGGTGGTAAATGATTCCTTAATTGACACTACTAAAACCAAAAAGTTAAATCAAAAAATATTCGAACAAGCAGAAGCATGGAGCCAAAAAAATAGTCGACCAAGGATGCGATTTCGGGTATTATATAAAGGAGAATTGCCTAAAAAATCTGGTGGAGTGGGTTTAGCTAGAAAGATAGGAATGGACGAAGCCTGTTACCGTTTTGCAATGGCAAAAGTTAAAAGAGGGGTCATTGTTTGTTTTGATGCGGATAGCAAATGTGAAGAAAATTATCTAGTGGCGATTGAAAATCACTTTAAAAAGTATAAACGGACCTCAGCTTGCAGTATTTATTTTGAGCATCCCATTCGTGGATTTGACTTTGAGGAGTCCATTTATCAAGCTATTATAGCTTATGAATTACACCTACGTTATTTTATCAATGTGCAAGAATGGGCTGGATTCCCTTTTGCCTATCAAACGATAGGTTC